>JAIRNM010000243.1 GCA_031258055.1 Bifidobacteriaceae bacterium | reverse complement strand
AGCGACATATGCAGGAATGGCGTTTGCAGGGTTCCGGCGTACCTTCGCAAGACTATGTGTCTCAAGCTGGTGCGCTTCCGTTGACCCGCCCGATCCGCTTGCCCGCGTGTTGTTTTAGGGGAGAGCCTCACAGCGAAGCATCCGCCGGTCGCTATTCGGCGGTGGGGCGTTCTACCCTTGAAGCTATGGCAGTGGTGCGTCAACCGGCGGTCGCCGGTATGTTCTATCCGGGCCGCGCCGACGAATTGTCGCGGCAAGTCAGCAGCTTGTTAGAAGAAGCCCGCAGCCGACCGGAGGCCAAGCCGTCGCCACTGGTCAAGGCGTTGATCGCGCCGCACGCGGGGTACGTCTATTCCGGTCCGACCGCCGCTATCGCCTACGCGGCACTCGCCCCCGTTTACGACCAGGTCGTCTTGGCTGGCCCCTGTCACCGGGTAGGCACGCCGTTTGTCGCCCTGCCGGGGGCCGATTCATTCCGCACACCACTGGGCGATGTGCCGGTCTGGGCGGACGGCGTGGCTGCTCTCAAGGACTTTCCCGGGGTGATAGAGAGCCCAGAGGTTCACGCCCGTGAACACTCTTTGGAGGTTCATCTGCCGTTCATTCAGATGGTCTTAGGGCACAAGATACCGGTCTTGCCGCTGGCGGTCGGTTGGAGCCCAGCGCCGGTCGTGGCCGACATCCTGGCCGCCGCCTGCGCCGCCCCCTCAACCCTCCTGGTGGTCAGTTCCGACCTCAGCCACTACCTTCCCTACGCCCGCGCCCGCGAAGTCGACCAGGGTACCTTGAATCAGATCACAGCCCTAGCGCCGGACCTGGTCAGCGAGCAGGCTTGTGGCGTCTACCCGGTCAACGGCCTGTCCTTGTGGGCGCGCCAGCGAGGCTTGACACCCCGGCTTCTCGACTACCGCAATTCCGGCGACACGGCCGGCGACCGGTCCGGCGTAGTTGGCTATGCCGCCGTCATTTACCAGGAGGAGGTTCCCGATGCCGTCTGATCTGCCGCCCAACGCCGGTCCCGTTCTCACGCGGCTGGCCAAGGAAGCTATCGTCTCCGCCCTGGCGGGGCGGAGCCCAACCGCCTTACCGGACACACCCGCCTTCTTGCACCAGCCTGGCGCCGCCTTCGTCACCTTGACGCAGAACGGCGAGTTACGCGGTTGTATCGGGTCGCTGGAGGCTTATCGCCCACTCGGGCGCGACGTCCAATCCCATGCCGTCGATGCCGCCCTCGGCGACCCCCGTTTTCCGCCTCTGCGGGCCGAGGAACTGGGTCGGACCGACATTGAGGTTTCGGTTCTTTCCGAAGCCGAACCTTTACCTTTCTCCAGCCGCGAGGACTTGCTCTCCAAGCTGCACCCAGGCCGTGACGGACTCATCCTTGAAGCGCACGGGCGCCGCGGTACCTTTCTGCCCCAAGTCTGGGATCAGCTACCCACGTCTGAAGTGTTCTTGGCGCATTTGATCCGCAAAGCCGGGCTCCCGTCTGGCTACTGGGATGCCGACGTGCGGATTTGGCGGTATAGCGTGACCGCCTTCGAACAAGCCGCGCCGGACGGGAACGGCGGCGCCGAGGGGACGGCGGAGGATGGCGGCATCGGCCACGATAACCAGTGAGGCGATGACGGTGCCAGTGACGAGGGGCGCCGGGAGATGGCGGCACTGGCCACGGCACCGAGTTAGGGGATGACGGTGACGGCACCAGTCAGGGAGGCGAGTGAGGGCGGGGCGGTGACGACGGCGCGGCATTGGCACACGGCCCCGGACGGGCGGGTTCAATGCGACCTGTGTCCCCGCTACTGCAAACTGCGGCCCGGCCAGCGCGGCTTCTGCTTCGTCCGGCAGAACATAGACGGGGCCCTTCAGCTCACGACCTATGGGCGCAGTTCCGGGTTCGCCCGCGACCCGGTGGAGAAGAAACCCCTGTACCACTTCCTGCCCGGCTCCGGTGTGTTCTCCTTTGGCACCGCTGGCTGCAACCTGAGTTGCCGTTTCTGCCAGAACTGGGAGATTTCAACCGCCCGTGACATGGACCGGTTGATGGCTAGAGCCAGCCCGGATGAGGTCGCTCTCGCAGCCCTGCAGGCGGGCTGTGACTCGGTCGCTTACACCTACAACGATCCGATTATCTTCACTGAGTACGCCGTCGACGCGGCCCTGGCGGCGCGCGCCCGCGGACTGAAGAACATCGCTGTCAGTGCCGGATATATCACTGAGGCCGGTCGCGCCGACCTGTTCGGAGCGATGGACGCGGCCAACATTGATCTCAAGTCCTTTTCGCCTGACTTCTACCGCAAGATCACCGGCGGCAGGCTGGAGGTGGTTCAGGACACTCTCCGCTACCTGGTCCACGAGACGGCGGTCTGGACCGAAGTGACAACTCTGTTGATCCCGGAGCTGAATGACTCAGCGGCGGAGATCGACTGCCTAGTCGCCTGGATAGCGGAAGAACTCGGCCCTGACGTGCCGCTTCACTTTTCGGCTTTCCATCCGGCCGCCCGCATGACGGACAGACCGCGCACGCCGCTGGCGACTCTGCGCCGGGCCCGCTCCTTGGCCTTGGCTGCTGGCTTGCGGTATGTGTACTTGGGCAACGTCTGGGACCCGGACGGGTCAACTACCTTCTGTCCCGATTGCGGGGCGGCACTAATCGTGCGCAACGGCTATTCGATCAGCCACCAGCGCTTGCCCCTTGATGGCCTCTGTCCGGCTTG
>JAIRNM010000211.1 GCA_031258055.1 Bifidobacteriaceae bacterium | reverse complement strand
CACCTATTTCGCCTCTCTGTCCGCCCGCACCATTGTCTACAAGGGCATGTTGACCACCTCACAGCTACGGCCGTTCTTCCCGGATTTGGGCGAGCCGGATTATGAGACCGGCATTGCGTTGGTGCATTCGCGCTTCTCGACCAACACTTTCCCGTCTTGGCCCCTGGCCCAGCCCCTGTCGATGATGGCGCACAACGGCGAAATCAACACTGTGACCGGCAACCGAAACTGGTTGTCGGCGCGCGAAGCCCAGATGAAGTCCGATTTGATCGGGAAAATTGCTCCCTTGACGCCGATCTGCTCAAAAGGCGAGTCGGATTCCGCCTCTTTCAATTCCGTCCTTGAACTGCTCCATTTGGCGGGGCGCAGCTTGCCCCATGCGGTCTTGATGATGATCCCGCAGGCGTGGGAGAACAACGAAGGCATGGATAAGGCGGTGCGGGAGTTCTATGAGTACAACGACTGCGTGATCGAAGCCTGGGATGGGCCCGCCGCGGTCGCTTTCACCGACGGCAGTTTGATCGGCGCCACCTTGGACCGCAACGGGCTTAGGCCCGGGCGCTACTGGGTGACCCGGAACGGCCTGGTCGTGATGGCATCTGAGGCCGGGGTGCTGGACATTCCGCCGGACCAAGTGGTCCGCAAGGGCCGTTTGGAGCCGGGCCGGATTTTCGTGGTCGACACAGCGGCTGGCCGGATCGTTGAGAACCATGAGGTCAAGACGGCCTTAGCGGCCCGGGCGCCCTACGGCGAATGGGTCCGCGACCGGGCCGTCTACTTGGACTCGTTGCCGCCGCGCGAACACATCGACTATTCGACGACTTCCGTCATCCGGCGCCAGTTGCTGTTCGGCTACACCGAAGAAGAGGTCCGCCTGCTGCTGACGCCGATGGCCCTGACCGCCGCCGAGCCGATCGGTTCGATGGGCAACGATGCCGCTCTAGCCGTCCTTTCGGACCGCCCGCGGCTTCTCTTCGACTACTTCAGCCAGATGTTCGCGCAGGTCACGAACCCGCCGCTGGACGCCATCCGGGAAGAGATGGTGACGTCCCTGGCCACGGCGATCGGCCCGATGGCGAATCTGCTTGAGGATTGCGCCGAGCACGCCTCTAAGTTGGTCCTGCCTTTCCCGGTGATGGGCAACGAGGACCTCCAAAAGGTGGCGCGGATAGGTCGCTACAAGAACCGTTCCGGGGGTTTCTCCGGCCAAACTATCCGCGGCCTCTACCCGGTTTCAGGCGGCGGCAAGGCTCTGCGAGAGCGTCTAGAAGACATTTTCGCGGAGGTCGATGCCGCCGTCGCGGCCGGTAAGACTTTCATCGTCCTGTCCGACCGCGACTCGGACGCCGAGTTGGCGCCTATCCCTTCGCTCTTGCTGGTCAGCGCCGTCCACCACCATTTGTTGCGAAACCACACCCGCACCCGGATCGGCATGGTGGTGGAAGCGGGCGATGTGCGCGAAGTCCACCATGTGGCCTTGTTGATCGGCTTTGGCGCCGCAGCCGTGAACCCCTATTTGGCCATGGAGTCAGTCGAGAAACTGGCCCGGGCCGGTGACTTGGGCGACATCGCCCCCGCCCAGGCGGTAGCGAATCTGATCAAGGCGCTTGGCAAGGGCGTGCTGAAGGTGATGTCGAAGATGGGCATCTCGACTGTGTCGTCCTATCGCGGCGCCCAAGTCTTCGAGGCGGTTGGACTGAGCGCCGACCTGGTCGACAAGTACTTCACCGGCACGACCTCCCGGATTGAAGGGATCGGCCTAGACGAATTAGCCAAAGAAGTGGCGGCGCGCCATTTCCGGGCCTACCCCAGGGCGGCGGCTGGAACCGAGGACGACATCTTGCCGTCCGGTGGACAGTACAAGTGGCGCCGCGAAGGTGAAACTCATCTGCTCACCCCGGACGCCATCTTCGAGTTGCAGACCGCCACCAGACGGTCCGACTACGGTCTGTTCAAACGCTATTCGGCCCGGATCGACGACCAGTCCAGGGCGTTGGCCACAATCAGGGGTTTGTTCCGCTTCAAAGACGGGGTGCGCCCGCCGGTGCCGATTGATGAGGTCGAACCGGTCTGTCAGATAGTCAAACGTTTTTCGACCGGGGCGATGTCTTACGGCTCGATTTCAATGGAAGCCCACCAGACCCTGGCCATCGCCATGAACCGGCTGGGTGGGAAGTCCAACACAGGCGAGGGCGGCGAGGACCCAGAACGGCTCTACGACCCTGAGCGCCGCTCAGCCATCAAGCAAGTCGCTTCCGGCCGGTTTGGCGTGACTTCGGAGTATCTGGTCGCCGCTGACGACATCCAGATCAAGATGGCGCAAGGCGCCAAGCCAGGTGAGGGCGGCCAGCTACCCGGCGCCAAGGTTTACCCCTGGATCGCTAAGACCCGTCATTCGACGCCTGGCGTGCAGTTGATCTCGCCCCCGCCGCACCACGATATCTATTCGATTGAAGACCTGAAACAGCTCATCCACGATCTCAAGAACGCCAACCCGGAAGCCCGCATCCAGGTGAAACTGGTAGCCGAAGTCGGGGTTGGGACAGTCGCCGCCGGGGTCTCTAAAGCCCACGCCGATGTGGTGTTGATCTCCGGCCATGATGGCGGGACCGGCGCTTCGCCCCTGACTTCGATCAAACACGCCGGCGGCCCCTGGGAGCTGGGGCTGGCCGAAACCCAGCAAACTCTGCTCCTGAACAACCTCAGGGACCGGATTGTGGTCCAAGTCGACGGCCAGCTCAAGACCGGCCGCGATGTAGTGATCGGGGCGCTACTCGGGGCGGAGGAATTCGGCTTCGCCACCGCGCCGTTGGTGGCGCTCGGCTGCGTCATGATGCGGGTCTGCCAAAAGGACACCTGCCCGGTTGGCGTGGCCACCCAGAACCCGGAACTGCGCGCCCGCTTCACTGGGAAGCCGGAGTACGTTCAGACTTTCTTCGAGTTCATTGCCCAAGAGGTCCGCGAATACCTGGCGGCGCTGGGGTTCCGACACCTGGACGAGGCGATTGGCCAGGTCGAACTGATCGACACGGCTGACGCCATTGAACACTGGAAAGCGGCCGGTCTAGACCTCACCGGGATCCTGGCCGTGCCGGACAATCCGGCCGCTTCGCCGCTCCGCCAAGTCAGCGGCCAAGACCACGCCCTTGCCGACGCCCTCGACAACCGCCTGATCGCCGCCGCCGCTCCGGCGCTCGAACACGGTGAACCGGTCTTCATCAAAGAACGGGTCCGGAACGTTAACCGGACAGTCGGAACCATGCTCGGCTACGAAGTGACCAAGCGCTACCGGGGCGCTGGCCTACCGCCCGGAACCATCGACATTACCTTGACGGGGACGGGCGGCCAGAGCTTTGGGGCTTTCCTGCCCCGCGGCATCGTCCTTAGGCTGATTGGTGACTCAAACGACTACCTGGGCAAGGGGCTGAGCGGCGGGCGGATCGTGGTGCGCCCGGCCGAAGGCAGCGGCTTCGAGCCGTCTACGACGGTGGTCGCCGGAAACGTGATCGGCTACGGCGCCACTGCGGGCGAGATCCTGCTGCGCGGGAAAGTGGGGGAGCGTTTCGCGGTGCGCAACTCGGGCGCGACAGCGGTGGTCGAG
>JAIRNM010000179.1 GCA_031258055.1 Bifidobacteriaceae bacterium | reverse complement strand
CAAATTCGTCAATTCACAGGCCGCCGCGTTGACAGCGTTTGTGCCGGTCGCACTAGCCGCGGGCGTGGCGCCGGGCTTAGTCTTGGCGTTCGCCCCCGCCGGTTACGGCTATTACATTCTGCCGACCTATCCTTCTGACTTGGCGGCTATCCAATTCGACCGCTCCGGCACCACGCACATCGGCCGGTTCGTGATAAATCACTCCTTCATAATCCCGGGGCTCTTAGGTGTGAGCGTAGCCTGCGTTGTCGGCTACATTCTCACCGCCATGTTCGGCTATCTGTGATGGCGCAAGCCGCCGAACCATCCACCGGAACGCTGGTGCCAGGCACCAACCGTTCCGCCTCGGCGGTCGGGGGCGAAGTCCTCCGAGGGTTCGTCCTAGACACCACCAGGACATACCAACCCACAGGCAAAACCCACCACGGGTGAACCCACAAACCGTGGGTTCACCAGTTTCCTCTGTCTTGAGACATCAGATTGGCGGAGAGCGTGGGATTCGAACCCACGGATGCACTTGCGCGCATCAACGGTTTTCAAGACCGTCCCGATCGGCCACTCCGGCAGCTCTCCCAGGTTTCAGCACGTTCAGGCTATCCAGCGTACCCGCACTATCGCGCCAGCGAACAAAGCGGGTGGTCGATGCCGTCAGCGCACGTACCAGCCTGAGTCTCGGCCCGGAGAGACCACCCGCAGCCCATAGAGACGCGCTGCTGATGCGACCTCGGCGTTGTAGGTGATGACCACGGTGATGGCGTCTTCGGCTTGGGCCAAACCAACATGCAGGGCAGCGTAGGGAGACACCGCGGAAACCGCGTAGGAACCGATTTCAAGCGCTCGACCGGACACCGGAATCTCCGGGATGCCGCCAATTTGGTCGTAAATGCGCATGCGTTGGTCGTGGTCGAGGAGGGCTAACTGCTCGGCTGCCTCCCAGCGGGAAAGGATCGAGGTCACCAACTCTGATTCGTGGGCGTCGAACCATTCGCGAAGCGCTTCAGATTCGGGCGATTCGCCTACAGCTTGGACAATCGCGGTCCCATCGAGGTAGTAGCGCACGGACCAAGCCTACCGACCCTAAGTGACGACCAAACCCGCTTTCTAACTATAAGCGCCAATATGTACAATTTAGCTATGGTCATAGTAACCGCAACGCACGCCCGGCAGCGTTGGGCTGAGACTTTGGACCGCGCCAAACGCCAGGGCGTGACCATCACCGAACACGGGCGGCCCACCGTCATGGTGCTGGAACTCGAGTACGCCCGCCGCGCCATCAGCGCGCTTGAGCACCAGGGAGAGGGATTGGGCGCGGCAACCGAAACAGGCGGGGCGCCGCCGGTCGATGCGTTAGATAGCTGGAAGCGCTTTAGCGAACTGGCCCAAGACCTGGCTGACCCCGTTGCCATGGCGGCGGCCTGGTCATGACAACCTGGCTGGCCGATAAGTCGGCCCTTGTCCGGCTCGCCTCCGGGCCCGACTCCCGCACCTGGTCTTCGCGTGCTCAGCGCGGGTTGGTGCGTGTGGCTACGGCCACTCTGCTGGAGATCGGTTTCTCGGCCCGCAGCGCCGATGACTGGGTGGCGTTGATTGAAGAGGCGCCTGTGGCCAATCTCCCGGTGGAAAACTCAACACCGAAGGCCGAGGCGCGGGCGCTGGAGGTCCAGCGCCTGTTGGCAGGTGCCGGACAGCACCGGGCGCCGTCCGTCCCGGATCTGTTGATCGCCGCTATCGCGGAAACAGCGGGACTGACGGTATTGCACGTGGATAGGGACTTCGAACTGATCGCCGCCATTACCAACCAACCCGTGGAACCTATGCGCTTGACGGAAGTCGCGCCAAAGACATGACCCTGGCTGTATGCCGTCAGATCGGGGGATTGGCGGGCGCGGTTGGCTCTAGACTTAAGTCCCATGCGCGGCATCGTCGTTGAGAATCCTGGGCGTGACCACCGGTTAGTCGTGGCGCAGATCCCTACCCCTCGGCCGGGGCCGGGCCAAGTGTTGGTTAAGGTGGCTGCGGCTGGGATCAACCGGGCCGACCTGCTGCAAGCGCGGGGGGCTTATCCACCGCCGGAGGGAGCCTCGGAACTGCTCGGACTGGAGTGCTCCGGCACTATCGCGGAACTAGGACCAGACGTTTTCGGCTGGTCTGTGGGCGACAAGGTGGCGGCGCTGCTTCCAGGCGGCGGCTACGCTCAATACGCCGTTGCCGATTCCGCCTGCCTCTTCCCCGTCCAAGGGTCGCTCTCCCTAGAGGACGCCGCCGCCGCGCCCGAATCGGTCTGCACAGTCTGGTCGAACTTGTTCGAGGCTGGCTATTTGGCAGGCGCACCGTTGTTGATTCATGGCGGCGCTGGCGGGATCGGAACTATGGCGATCACTTTGGGCGCGGCCCTCGGCTCACCTGTGTTCGCCACCGCGGGCAGCGCCGAACGTGCGCAGGTCTGTGAGGATTTGGGAGCAACACGCGGCATTGACTACAAGAGCGAGGATTTCGTGGAGGCGGTGCTGGCGGGCACCGAGTACCGCGGCGCCGACTTCATCCTTGACGTGGTCGGAGCCTCCTATCTGGAGCGCAACCTGAAAGCCTTAGCCGTGGGGGGCGCCCTGTTGGTGATTGGACTGATGGGAGGGTCGGTCGCGGAAGTGGACTTGGCCCGGATGCTGACCCACCGCCAGCGTCTAATAGCCACTAATCTGCGCCGCCGCAGTCGCGAAGACAAGGCCCTGATTTGCCGCCGGGTGCGGGAGGACGTCTGGGCTCTGGTGACGTCAGGGCGGTCGGTGCCGGTAATCGGCGCGCGTTTGCCGATGGATCAGGCCGCCGCCGCCCAAGCCTTGATGAAAGACGGATCGGTGGTCGGGAAGATCATTCTTACTACCGCTGACAGCGCCGAGTTAGCGGCGCCATCGCCGTAGCGGAAGGCTGATTGGCAGCGGTTCAAGCGGCGGTGACGCGGTCCAGCCAATCCAAAGTCTCAGCTAGATAGCGGCTGCGAACCGGGTCCGGGCTGAGTGCCAAGTCGTGGGCTCCGCCTTCGAGCGCCCTAACCTCCACGTCAGCGCCGAGTTTCGGCGCCAAGCGCCACATCTGGGCCGGATCAAGGATCGAGTCCGTCGTCAACAACTCATCGTGATGATGCACGTTGTCGCCGCGCCTGAGCGACGTCATCATCAGCACTGGGCAGCCAACCTCAATTCCTTTGGCGAGCCGCGCCTGCCAGCGCCGCACCGATGAGAACCAGACCGGAAAAGTCGGGAAGCCGTCGTGGGGCTTCCAGGCCAAGTCGTAATCCCATTCGCCACCCGTGTCGACGTGCAGCGCCCGGCCATAATGCACTTTCAACCCAGAAATCGGTGCCATCGGGGCGATCTTCGCCAGCAGATGGATCAGCTTGGTGAACGGCCCGCGCATCACCCAGCCAGCGTTGAAATCCAGCCAGGGCGAGTTCAGGACCAGCGCCCGCAGCAGATTAGGCCGCTTTGCTGCCCACAGCGGCAAGATCAGACCACCGGTCGAATGGCCCAGCCCGACCAGTTCGCTGTGGCCTTCCTCTTGGCCGATGCCGCGCGCCGCGGCATCCAAATCAGTCGCGTAAACCGACAAGTCGGTGACAAAGTTGGGACGCTCGCCTTCCTTCAAGTGCTCCATTGAACGGCCGTAGCCGCGCAGGTCAATGGCGTAGAAGCGATAACCGCGGGCCTCGTAGGCATCGGCCAGGTGGGTTTGGAAGAAGTAGTCGACGAATCCGTGCAGGTACAGCACGGCCGGTTTCACCGGCTCGGTGACGGCGGGGGAACTGGCTACGGTGGTGGCGGGCGAGGCGGCGGCATCGGCAATAGAACCGGGCGTTTGGCGACGGATCAAGGTAGCTCTTTGGCCACCAGGCAGTTTAAGCGGGCGCTGCTCAAATCCAGCTAGAACATCGGACTGCCAGGGGCCGGCGAAGATGTCGTTTTCCATCTAACTATCATGCCCCTTTTGTCCGTGCGGCTCAGGCCGGGTACCCTGGTCAAGCTGTCCGGAGGCGTCGCATAGTGGCCTAGTGCGCCCACCTGCTAAGCGGGTTGGGGGCGTTGATCCCCCTCGCGGGTTCGAATCCCGCCGCCTCCGCCATCTGTGGCTGACGTTTGCGCACCGGATTCATGGGCTGCGCGGGGAGCTCGACTGGCGCGGATATGTTTTGGGTGTGGAAGGCGCCAATGATTCGGCGCGGCGTGTCGCGGAGCCGACAGGGCCGCGGACCGCCCGTGTCGTCGAAGATGAGCACGGAGATCTAGTTGCCCGATCCGACACTGTGGTTACGGACAAAATGATGTACGCGCTGCTCGACGCGGGCCGCAAGTAAGGAGGCCGGGCGCGGTCGGCTTTATGAAGCGCTCGGCGTCCGGATTGTGTCCGCGCCCTGAAGCGGGCGCCAACTGCCGATGCCGTCCGCGTCACCTCTCGCACGCAGTGGCAGGGCCAAGCTCTGCGGGGTTAGGCGGCCAGTTTGGCGCTTGCCAGGCGATTGATCGATACGCCTTGTTCGGCGGCTTCCAGCGCCAGATTGCGGTGAGTCAGCGGGGGTACACGCAGGGTCATCTTGCCGGAATAGCGGCGGTCTTGCAGCGGCTGCGGCGGTAGTTCGCCGGGATCAAGGTTGGCCAGTGCGTCTCGAACCACTTCCATCACGGCTGTCAACGCCTCGGCGGGCGTGTCCGCCGCCCAGGAGAGTGAAGGCCATTCAGCGACGGTGGCGACGAAGCAGCTATCGGGGTCGTTCCAGAACACCCTGTATGTGTATCGGTGGGTGAGATCATCCACGGGTCTCTCCTTCCAATCGGTCTATCGCCAGGAGCACTTGGCGTGCGGATTATATCGGCGCCCTGAATTTGATCCGTAACAGCACTGGGCGGGGGCTCACCAGGGGGCTCGGCACCGACTGAATCGGCACTCTTATGTGGGCGCAGACGGACCAGCTTCACGGTGGCGGCCACGAAGATGGCCACGACAAGGAGATTGCGGACCACCCAGATTGTGAGCCAGAGCCGGTCGCCGGACAGGAAGGGGCCGTAGCCCCAGGGATAGAGGAGTCCTGTCAGGGCCGCCGCCAGGACTCCAGTTGCGGACAGGAGAGTCCAAAACCGCAGGCGGTATCCCTGGCAAAGCCCTATCACCAGGGGCGGGGCGATCCAAGCGACAAACTGCGGCGAGCCGACTTTGTGGGTCACGATCAAGCCGCTCATCAGTGCGAGCGAAGCGACCGTCAAGGCTTCGGCCGGACGGCGCCGCGCCAGCCAGGCCAGCACCGCGATGGCCAGAACCATCAGCGGCATCGCTATGTCTGAGACTTGGATGGCGACCTCGGCTCCCGGCCCCCAGGTTTCCCAGGTGCTGAGCTCGTCGTTCCATTGGGGGATGGTTTCGCCGCGGAAGGCGTGGGCGAGGACCACGGGGGTGGCCAAGACAGCCTCCACCTGGAGACCGCGATCAGTTTCGGCGCCGACAAAACTGGTCCAGAACCGCCACTGCCCGCCCAGGGAATGTTGGCCAATCGCAACGGCCAGGCAGGTCGCCGCTGCCGGTACGACCACTGACAACAGCCGTGCCCGCCAGGTCTTGGCGACCGCGAAGAGCGGCGCCAAGATGAGCCCGCCAGAGACTTTGAGCCAGGCGGCGCTGGTCAACAGGACACTGGCCAGGGCGGGGCGCGCGCTCACCACCGCTAGAGCGATCATTACTAAGGGCATCATGACGGCGTCGAGGCGGGTCAGGCCGCACGGCCCTAACAGCATCAGGAAAACGAACCAACCGGTCAGCGGTCCGGCTGACTGGATCAGGCCGAAGCGCCGGATCACCACCCAGCTAGTGAGGGCGTTGATTGCCGCCACCATGAGGCACCAAGTAGCCAGGTAGGTGACCTCGACAGTCCCAAAAACAGAAGCCAAAAGCATAGGGACAAGGGCTCCCACTGGGTATACGAAATCTTCCTGGATTCCTGGCCAGACGCCGGAGTCATGGCCCATCTGCACCCACCAGGCATAGAGCCGCACGTCGTTAGCGGCTATCGTGGCTGGGCCCAGCGACTGGTAGATGGCCACTGCGTGGGTGATTAAGAAAGCCCCCACTACACCGGCGGCGAGCCACCAAGTCGCGGCGCGTCGGTCTCTCCCTCTGTCAGACCCAGTCGAGAGGTCGGCCCCAAGTTCAGCGCTGGTCTCGGCATTGTCCCTGGTCTGGCCACCATCGCCAGGGTGACCGTCAGTCTCGGTCGGAAGAGCCTTGTCCTCGTCTCCAGTCACATCGCCGCCGTCAACTGCCGTGGCCGCGGGAGCCGTTTCTGTTTCACTCATCCGAGCGGCACCGTCAGGGGTGGTTCGCTCACGCTCCCAACGAACCGGAGTTCGGTTGGCTGGTCGTCGATCGGAATATCGAAAGCCAGGAATCCGGTCTGTGAGCCGCCTGGCTTGATCGTAGTCACCCCGAGCAAGAACTCGGCGTGTTTGAAAGCCGAGAACGGCTCGTTGTCATACTCCCCGCCCTGGTTTGTGATCAAGACTTGCTGTTCGGGCAAGAACGTAGCCTCCTCGTTGCCCGCGTTCTTGACCGTTATCTCGATCAGCACCCACTGCCCGTTCTCTGCCACCTCGCTGCCGGGCTCCGCCAGCGCTGACAGCCCATCCTCATACGAATCCAACACCAGTATGAAGTCGCCCTGCCGGAAGCTCTCCGACAGCGACCAGTCAGTTGCGCCTTCCTCGCCCGGCGCCGGTTCGACCGGATCGGTTGGGCTCGCGGCCGGTGGCGCGCTTGATGCCCGCTCCGTCCTGCCACCCAGGTTGCCGGTCAACGCCAGTATGCCCCAGGCGATACCCGCCAGCGCCAGCACAACCAGCACTATCACGCCCACTGTTTCGCGCTTGGTCAGGTGGTGCCTAGAGCGCTTAAGCCCGAGCGCGTCGGATGCTTTGTGGTGCCATTGGTCCGGCAGTGCCGTGGTTTCGCTTGGCGCTGTGCCCGATGCCGTCGTGACGGCACTGCCCTCTTCTTGCGTTTCGGTCGTCGGCCGGGGCAGCGTTTGGACGGTGGTCGGTGCTGCTGCGCCGTCAACGGCTTCGGCTGGTGGCGTTCCGGGCGAACGTCCCCGGTAGCGGACCGTCGGCACCAACGGCGAGTGGGCGGGGACGAATTCTCGATCGACGGCTGGTAGAGCCGCCTCCCGATCAATTAGCTGTTGTAAGGCAGCCAGTTCCCGGGCGGCGTAATCATCCGGTTCTTCAGAGAGGGATATCTCGGGTTCAACGATTTCAGCGCGCGGCGGGGGGAGCGGCGGCACCCAGTGTTCGGGAACGCGCGGCGGCGGTGCCGCCGGAGGCAGCTTCGCAGGCTGGGGTGGCCGTCTGCGCGGTAGCGGCGGTTGGACCTCGGCAGGTCGTAGATCCAGGAACGACCGAATCGTCTGCGATTCCGGCGGGCGGATTGCTGGGGCGGCTGCGGATACGGGCGCCGACCAGGGAGAAGGCGTCGCAGTAGCGTCGGGCGGTAGCTCCGGCGCCCGATGCTCGGAAGGTTGGCTCGGCGTCAACGGCGGGGGTTTGGTAGCCGGAAGCGTTTCCGGTGGTGTGACTGGCTTGATCGACGGTCGCTGGCGGACTGGAAGCTCGTCCGCCGGGCCGACTGGCTTGATTGATGGAGGCTCGCGATGTGGAAGCTCGCCCGCTGCGATGGTCGACTGAGTGCGTGAAGGAGACCCCACCAGCGGGCGCTTGGTGGCAGGAAGCTCCTCTGCTCGTTTGGCCGGGACAGTTGGTGAAGGCGGCGGCCGCAGGGCATGGGCCGGAGGCGCTGGGCGGCTGCGCTGGGGGGCCGGAACGGCGAGGTCGGCCAGGATCGGCCGCATGGTGCCGGTGGTGTAAGCCAGTTCTTCGCGTTCTCGGCGTATCTCAGCCCTGGTCAGCGGCGGGGCGGGCGGCGCTGGGGGAGCGGCTGGCGGCGGAACCGCGCGGGGTGGCGCAGCCGGTGCCATGACGGGAGGCACAACGGTGCGAGTCGGAACCGGTCGAGCGGGTGGGGTCGGTCGGGTGACTACACGGGCGGACGGCATCGGCGGACGAAGGGCCCGAGACGGAGGGGTGACTGTTGGCGGCGCGGACGGAACCGGGGCCGAGGCGACCGGGGGCGCGGGCGGCGGAACCGCGCCAGGTGGGGCGGGCGCCGCGGGAGCCGAAAAGGCTCGCGGCGGTGTGACGGTAGGAGGCAGTGACGGGGGAAAAGCCGAGTGCCGGAAGGCGGGCGCCGGGGCGGTTGAAAGTGCGGCCGGTGGCAGAGCGCGAGGCGATGCGACGGTAGGAGACGGTGGTGGGGAAACAGGCCAGTTCCGGGAGGTTGTCGGAGGCAATCCTGGCATCGGGCCGTCAACTGGTATGGCTGGCAACTGCCCGGTTCGGCGGCCCTCCGCTTGGGCGGCTTCGCGCAGGGCGCGGCGCGTCAACGGACGGTTGGGCTCCACTTCAGGCACGCAGTTGACCTTAGCTCATCGGTCTGAATGAATCGAAAGCGGCGCCTCGCCGCCGGGAATCGGCGGGGAAACCTGTCCGACCTGAGTCGCCTGGCGGCTAGCTGTCACGGATGCGGTCCGACCGTCAGCAGCGTGATCGTGTCGGCGCCCGGCCCGTACCACCACCACAGTCGCCAAGCGCCTGGGGTCTGATTCTCAACATATGACTCCCAGACGGTTTCGCCGTTCGGTCCTTTCAGCGATTCATACCGGTGAGTTTCCAGACTCGGATATGAGGGACCTTGCTCACGCAACAATCGGACGGTCTTCAAGATCTTCTTGTGCTTGGCGGGATTGGACCGCTTGGTCGCTGCCAGAACCCGGCTGAATTCGGGCGTTGCGGGTGTATGGAACGGAGGCGCTGCCACCTAGTCAGCCCCGTTCAAGCTCGCCAGATCTTCTTCCATTTCCTGGTCGACGGCGGCGAGGCCAGCGGCGGCCTCCGTCATGGCGGTCAGGAGCGAGGTCCGTAACCCGGGATTCTCCCACACCATCAGCTCGCGGGCGGGGATCGTTACCACGGGCGTGAGCACGATTCGGCCGTCGGATTGCGATTCGGCTTGGAAGGTCTCTCCCGAGCGAACTTTCAGGCGCGC
>JAIRNM010000155.1 GCA_031258055.1 Bifidobacteriaceae bacterium | reverse complement strand
CGAACGGTTAGATGCCCTTTCCTCTAGAGGCTTGTCATCCACGCCGTCCATCATAAGAGGGCGGGCTCTTGTTGCCAGCATGGTTGCGGCCGGGGGACAAGGCCTTGGGAATGAAGTGCGAGGATTGAACGCATGCGGATTGACCTCCACACCCACTCCTGCCTCTCCGATGGCACTGAGCCTCCGGCTGCAGTGATGGCGGCGGCGAAGGCGGCGGGCCTGGACGTGGTCGCCTTGACTGACCACGATTCGACGGCGGGCTGGGAGGAAGCCGCTAACGCGGCTGCGGACTTAGATCTAGGGCTCGTCCGGGGGACAGAGATTTCGGCCCGCTGGCAAGGGATTACGGTTCATCTGCTGTCCTACCTTCACGACCCCGACTATGGCCCGCTGGTCCAGATGATGGACCAGGTCAAGCGGGCGCGTTGGGAACGAGCGGAAGTAATGGTGGACCGCTTGGGGGCCGACTTCCCGATCGCTTGGGAGAACGTGGCCGCTCGCTCGGCACCGGGCCGACCGGTGGGCCGCCCCCATATAGCGGACGAATTGGTGGCTAAGGGAATTGTGGCTGACCGAGCCGAAGCCTTCGCGCGGTTACTCCATCCCAGGGGGTCGTATTACGTCCGCTATTGGTCGGTTGAGGCGGACCGTGCCGTCGAATTGATCCGGGCAGCTGGCGGGGTGCCGGTCTTCGCCCACCCGGGGGCGGTTGGACGGCAAAGAGTGGTCGCTGACGCCGCGATCGAAGCCTTGGTCCAAGCCGGGCTGGCGGGCTTGGAAGTCCGCCACCGCGATAATCCGCCGGAACAGCGGGCCCGGCTAACCGAACTGGCGGAACGCTTCGGTCTGTTACAAACCGGTTCATCTGACTATCACGGCAGCGGTAAACCGAATCGGTTGGGCGAGAACCTGACTGACGAACCAACGCTGGCGGCGATCGCCGCCCAAGGAGCGCTGCCGCTGATTGGTGGGGGCCGATGGGCGCCCTAATCGCGATTGGCGCCAAAGTTGTCCTAGCCGGGGCGCTCGGTTTTGGCCTGCGCCGATCCGGTTTTGTCTCGTCCCTTTTCGCGGAGGACTTGGGGCGCTTGTTGATGCGGGTGATCACGCCTTTCGCCATCATTGTGGCCGCTTCGCAACCCTATTCGCCGGATTTGGCACGGTCCATCGGGACAACCACTTTGATCTCGGTGCCGTATTTCGTGGTCGCGATCATCACCGCCTGGCTGCTCGCTAAAGCTCTGCCACTTGATGGCGACAGCCGCCGCGCTTTTGTGAATCTGGTGACTTTCCCGAATGTGACGTTCATTGGCATGCCGATAGTGACGGAACTCTACGGAATGCCCGGCTTGCTTTGTTCGGTCGCCGGGAATCTGGTCTTCAACCTCTGCTTCTTCAGTTTCGGTGAGCACAATATGGTCAAGAATCGGCGTTTCTCCTGGCTGGCGCTAATTAAGAGCCCCATCGTGATTGCCTGCCTGGTGGCCGTCGTGTTGTATTTCGGCCGTTTGGAACTGCCTTCCGCTTTGAACGGCGCGCTGGGGATGATCGGCGCCGCGATGGCGCCTTTGGCCATGATGATTGTCGGTTTCGGTTTGGCCGACTCGAACCTGGTCGACCTAATCCGCAACCCCTACGGTTACTTCACGAACTTCCTTAGACTCATGATTTGGCCGGTGATCATTTTGGCGGTGGTCCGGCTGGCGGGCTTAGATGCTTTGGGCGGCGAGGTCGCAGCCATCATGTACGGCCTGCCCTGCGGCACCATGACAGTCGTGTTGGCCGCCCAGCATAGAACCGCCTATCAGTTTTCGGCTCAAACGGTGGTCCAATCTAACGTCTTAATGTTTGTTACGCTGCCGCTGCTTTTCTGGCTGATGCGGGTGTGGGGATAATGGTCGGATGACTTCGGGACAATCAGGCGACGACGAGCGCTGGACGCCGGTGCGCGGCAGCCAGTTCTGGCGTTCGCCCCCGCCCGCGCCCGATAGCCCCTTGGCCCGAGTCCGCCCGCGCTTCCAAGGTCCAGTCCCAAGTCCGGAGGATTCGCTTGAGCGCCCTGATTTCGCGCCGCCAGGGTCGGTGGGCGGCGGCACCGAGGCGCCTGCCCAGCCCTCATCGCCGGGGCCCTATTCGCCTTGGCCAGCCGGTCCTGTGCCGCCCGGTTGGGTTCCGCCTCTGCCCCCTGGCGCCGCGCCGCCGCCCGCTGAACCGCCGCCCAGCGACGACTGGTCCAAAGGACCGGTCCCACTCGATTGGCAGCCGCTCACTCAGCCGGTCGTTCAACCACCACCCGGTCAACCACCACCCGGTCAACCACCGCCCGGTCAACCGCTGCCTGGTCAACCGCTGCCTGGCTGGTCGCCTGCGCAAAGCCCGGGGATGGTGTCTGGCTACCAGGTGGGGCCGGGGATGGCGTCGCCGGAAGAGATCGCCCGGCGGGCGGCATCGGACACTTGGCTGGCGCCTTATGACGATTCGTTCGGGGGACCACCGACGACCTTCGCGGCGCCGAGCGCGACCTTCTCCGCGCCCGCGCCGGCCTGGACAACGCCGACCCGGCCCCGCCGCAAGACCGGCGTCAAACTGGTGGGGATCGTGGCCTGCTTCATCTTGGCCGTGGGGGTGGTGAACATTGTCTGGGACTGGATCACCCCCGAACGCCTCGCGGTACCAGGGGTAGAAAATGTCCAACTTGCTGCGAACGGCCTCCCGGAGGGCTACGAATGGGCTGGCGACCTCCAAGCAGGCGGCGACAAACTGATCTGTGGACCGGTCACCTGGGAATTAACGGGCGACACTCCCTCGGGTGGACGCACCGCCGTCGAAGAAGCGGTCGAACTGGCCGGAGCGATGACCGGGGTGACAATCAAGCCGGTCGAAGACGTCAAGGTCCCAGCCGTCGAGATCACCTTCGAATATGTGTCCTCCCGGGAGCTGCGCGACGCCTCCGACGGCGCCACCCCTGACACCGTCGGTATGGCCATGACCTATCACACGAGTTTTGGCATCACCAGCTCCGAGATCCTGTTGGACGAGCCGTTCTTTGAAGACACCCTCAGTTCGGATCGTGACGAGGCAGTGCTGGTCATAGTGCACGAGATCGGACACGCCTTTGGACTGGGCCACTCAGACCTCAAGGACTCGGTGATGTACCCAACTTTGTCCGATTCGACCCGGGTCTTCCCGGAGGACGTCGCCGCCTTCTCGGCCGTCGCGCCGGACTGCTGACCAGAACGGAGGTCCGGGCTGTGTTAGCTAAGACTTCGGCGCGAGCGCGCTTGGCGGCATTCGCCTGGGCGGCGCTAGCAGTACAGTTGGCCGTCTTGTATGTGCCGCGTCTGCCGAGCACTGTCCCATCTGGTCCACCGGGCCTCGACAAAGTGGTTCACGCCGCCATCTTCGCTGTTGCGGGCTGGGCTTGGGCTAGGCTCTGGCCGCGCTGGCGCTGGCTGGTCGCCACCGCGTTCGTAGCGCAAGGGTTGATCAGCGAGTTTGTCCAATGGCGTTTCCTGCCCGGTCGCTCAGGCGACCTCTGGGACTTGGCGAGCGACCTGGTTGGACTGGCGCTGGGCCTGTGGCTGGCCTGGCGCTGGCGCTTCCCCCCGACAGACTAGGTTCGCGTTACGTTCGTTTTCTTGGGGGCAGGGCCGATCAGCCGATCGCGTTCGGACAACAGATAGTTCTTTAGCCGCAGGTTGTAACTGAGCGGATAGTGGTAGGGCGGAATGCCCCATTTATGGTCGACGTCGGCCACTAGGTCTGAACTGGGGTAGCGGTAGATTTGGCCGGGCTTGAGGCTCCGTTCCAACCGTCGGTACATCGCCGCGATTGTCCCGTTAACCTGGTCGTGGGCAGCCGGGTTAGCGGCCACAGAGGGGTAATCGTCGCCATCAGACAGTTTGCTGGCCCAAAAGACCTCGTTTACACGAACCGATCCAAGCTTGCCCGCCCGCTTCAATCGCCTTCTCAGACGCCGCCAACCCCGCTCCCACAGACGGATGCGCTCGTCGGTGTAGGGGCCGATGATCTGTTCGGTGGTCTCGGCGAAGCCGGTCTCGGCGAACTCCGACGAACGTGTGGCGAAGGTTTCCGAGTCGCGCTTCAGCAGACCGTATCTCTCGTCTATGACATCAAAGAGGAGAACGTCGTAGTCGGCGGCGGCGATCAATTCCTTCAGTTTGGCGGATTCAATATCCCAGATGACCATGCGTCGACGGAACTGCGAGGCGATGGCGGCCGTGTCAACGCCGTCGAACGCTCGCTTAGACATAGCACTTATCAGCGACGAGCGGGCGACGTATTCGACCAGTTCGATGCCGTCGTCCGGCTCGAGCAACTCGAAGGCGTCGCGCGACACGCACGACCCGAAAATTAGAACCCGCAGGGGCCGACCAACCATGGCGTTTCCTTCCGGAAGGGGACTCGGGTGGCTTGGGCCGCCCAGGCAAGACACTACGGGATTGTGGGCCGCGTGGGCAGCAAAAGACGGATGGTCGGATTGACACTACCTCAGTGCGAGGTCAGCCGCGAGCCGGTGGCTTCGCCTTGGAGCGTTGGCAGGCGGACCAGAGTGTCCGCATCGCGCCGGACGACAAGGGAGGCGCTTGGCTCCGCGCGGGATGACGGGGATGAGTCGAGTTACTGGGTTTGGGGGCGGTGGACGGGTTGGCCGCCCTTGGTCCGGCTCAATCCAGCTCGGCCATCATCCCACCGGGGTTAGTTCGGGTGGGTTTTCATGTAGTCGATGAAGTCGAAGGCGGGCCAGGTCCAT
>JAIRNM010000149.1 GCA_031258055.1 Bifidobacteriaceae bacterium | reverse complement strand
TCTCAACTTCTTCATCATGGAGCAGATCGCGACGCCAACGCCGGAGTTTCAGGTCGCCGGTTTGTCGTTCGACAGGGCGGTCTCATCGTGGATTGGAAGCCGGGTTGACCGACTCAACGCCTGGACCACATCCGTCGAGACTCGCGCGCTGCTCCGCGCCGAACTGGACGCGCTGATGTTCCACGTCTACGGCACGGTGCGGGAAGACGTCGACTACATCATGGAGACGTTCCCCATCGTCAAGCGCAAGGACGCCGACCGCCACGGCGAGTACCGCACCAAACGCCTGATCCTGGCAGCCTACGACGCGATGGCGGCCGCCATCGCCGCTGGCCACCCCTACCGCTCCCCCTTCGAGGCTGCCCCGCGGTGACCCAAAGACTGTCAGACCCCGCCGCTATCGTGAAGGGCATGGAGATTCGGAACGCACCGCGTCACGAGTCCTCCCCGCGACCAGACGAGGCACCACGATGACCGATCTGACCAGACCTGATGCAAGACTCAGCTCAACACAGTTGAGAGAAACCGATCCTGCCAGCCTTGACCTCGACGAGGCCTTCTCTCCGCTACTGGCGATCATCGAGCAAGCCCAGGCTAGGGCATACCGCGCCGTCAACTACGAACTGGTGGGCATGTACTGGGACGTCGGCGAGTACATCAGCGCCAGAGTCCGAACCGACGGTTGGGGTAAGGGAGTCGTCAAAGAGTTCTCGGCTTGGATTCAGGTCCGGCTCCCTGGGATTAAGGGATTCTCGCCGCCCAACGTGTGGCGTATGAAGCAGCTCTACGAGACCTACGCGGGCAAAGAAGAACTCTCAACGCTGTTGAGAGAAACAACTTGGAGCAACAACCTGGCGGTGCTGACGGGAGCGAAGACCGACGAAGCCCGCCAGTTCTACCTGTCGCGGGCCATCAAGTACCGCTACGCCTTCAGGGAGCTGGAGCGGCAGATCAACAGCCTGCTGTATGAACGGACGGTGCTCTACAACGAGACTCACAAAGAGATCATTGCCGTTCACCCAGAGTTGGCGTCGCTCCGGGACAGCTACACTCTGGAGTTCCTGGGTCTGCCCCGCCAAGGCCGCGAGCGCAATCTCCGCGAAGCCATCGTCGCCAACTTGCGCGACTTCATTTTGGAGTTCGGCAAGGACTTCGCGTTCGTTGGGCAGGAGTACCGGCTCCAGGTCGGCGCCCACGACTACTTCATCGATCTGCTGTTCCAGAACCGCGACTTGAACTGCTTGGTCGCCGTCGAGTTGAAGGCCGGCGAGTTCAAGCCGGAATACCTGGGGCAACTGAACTTCTACTTGGAGGCGCTCGACAGGGATGTCAGAAAGCTTCACGAGAACCCGTCCGTGGGATTGATCCTCTGCACTGGCAAGGATGACACCGTGGTCGAGTATGCGATGAGCCGAAGCCTGTCTCCAGCGATGGTCGCCGAGTACCAACTCCACCTGCCTGCCAAGAACGTGCTGGAAGCCAAACTCCGCGAGCTGACCAACGCCGCCAACCTGGACAGCCTCGAACGGGAGGAACCGTGACGATGGAGCGGATGCTGCCGCTGTATGAAGCCAAGATGCTTGACGCCTACGACCACCGCGACGCTGACGTGTTCAAGAGCGCCACCGCCGAGAAGCGCCAGAACCAGCCCCGTTACTTGACGGATCGGGAGAAGCAAGACCCGTGTCGCGAGCCCATGCCCATCGCGTGGATACGTGAAGAAGTCGTTCGCGGCGACATCCCCGGCTGGCTGGTCGGGTTCTCAGACGTGACCAGCGCCACCAATGAGCGAACCGTGCTGTCATCCGCCTTGCCCCGGGCGGGGGCAGCGAACTCTTACCCGCTGATCCGCGGACTAGGCAGAGGGATACTCCTGTCAATACTCAATTCGTTCGTGTTCGACTACCTGGCTCGTTTGAAAGTCGCTGGCTTGCACATCAATTTCTTCTACCTGAAACAACTCCCGGTCTTGCCGCCCAGCCTCATTCACGGCCTCTGTCCCTGGGCTGGATTCTCGATGCACGACTGGATAATCGAACGAGTAGCAAACCTGAGCTGCACGTCCTGGTCTATGGCACCGATGGCGGAGGAACTGACCGGGAAAGCTCAAGTTTTTCCCTGGGACCCGGAGAAGCGGTTCTTGGTGCGCTGCGAAATCGACGCGGCGATGTTCCACCTTTACGGCGTGCAGCGGGATGATGTGGACTACATAATGGGCACGTTCGGCATCGTCCAACGAAAAGACGAGGCCGCCCACGGCGAGTACCGGACCAAGCGGATCATCCTTGAGACCTATGACGCCATGCAGGGGGCTATGGACTCCGGCGTCCCCTACCAGCCGATAGTTGACCTTCGTCCCTTGAAGAGCCACCTGACGAAAGAAGCCGCAGATGACTGACGCTCTTGAATTGCCATCCGTTCGTGGGTTGCTATGGCCTACCCTCCGGGCTCTCATTGCCCTCGGACAAGGCACGAAGGCCGAGATATACCAACAGATCGTGAGACAAGGAGCCTTCTCTGCGGAACAGTTCGAAGCTCAACACAACAAGAGAGCAACCAAGATTGAGTACCGCTCATGGTGGGCGCTGAGCGAGTTGAAAGGCATGGGCTTGGCGGACAACAAGGAACATGGCTTATGGGCAGCCACTCCCGCCGCGATAGGCCTCACGGAAGACCAGATTGTCCCGATGCATCAGGAATACCTGCGTCAGAGAAAGGTGGAACGCGACCTTGGCGGCGAGCGCAGAGCCTGGTTGGTTCGGACAGGGCCGGACGGACAAGAGACCATCGAGACTTGGCTGTCAGACGGGTACGTTTCCCTTGCGGCCGTACACCTCGGTGAGATCGAGCCAGGCTCCACAAAAGACAAGATTCTGGGGAGGGTGCAAGAGCGCTACGAACACGTGGAGTATCCCCAACGCAGAGCGCTCGCTGAGGACTACTACGCCTTCCTGACTCTCATGAGAGATGGCGACCCCGTAGTCGTCCGACATGATGATGCCGCCTGGATAGGGCATTTGATTGGTAGCCCCGGCTATCACTCCGAAGTTCCTCGGCTTCGCTTTCAAGTTGAATGGGCCGCCGTGGAAGCGCCGGTGGATACGCTGCCGCCAGAGGCCGCGTCGTTGCCTGGTAGCCCGCGCCTGGTGGTCGACTTGACTGGGGTACGGGAGGCAATTGAGATGCTCTCCAACCAGGATCTGACCCTTGAGCCGTCAACCGGTGCCAGTTTGCCTCTGGCAACTGACGATCTCGCCGCAGAAGTCAACATGGCCAGAGCTTGGCTGGATGAGTACATCGACTTGCTGGAGGCCCGTCGCCAGATCATCGTGTACGGCCCTCCCGGCACGGGCAAGACCTACGTTGCCCGGAAGGTCGCCCGGCATGTCGCCGGGGAAGATCGGGTCTCCGTGGTGCAGTTCCATCCCTCGTATGCCTACGAGGACTTCTTCGAGGGGCTGCGGCCGGTTACAGTCGAAGGGACTGTGAGCTATGAGTTGTCGCCGGGCCCGTTACGCCGGATCGCGGCTGCCGCTGCCGAAGACCCGAGCAATCCATACGTCCTCATAATCGACGAGATCAACCGGGCTGACATCGCCAAGGTATTCGGCGAGTTGTACTACCTGCTGGAATATCGCGGTGACCGGATCGCTCTCCAGTACTCCCCGGAGCAGCCGTTCTCGCTGCCGAAGAACCTGTATTTGATCGGCACGATGAACACCGCTGACCGTTCGATTGCCCTGGTGGACGCGGCGATCCGGCGGCGTTTCCCGTTCATCGAAATGCATCCTTCCGAAGAACCGGTGTCGAGTGTGCTGGCGTCCTACCTCAAGACCGTGGGTGGTTCGGCGGAGCGGGCCGAACTGCTGGCCGAGTTGAACAGCCAACTGCTTGGCAAGCTGCGCGAGTTTCAGATCGGTCCGTCCTACCTGATGCGGGACGAAGCCGCGACCGAGGACGGCCTCCAGCGCATCTGGCGCTACGACATTCTGCCTTTGTTGGAGGAGCAACTCTACGGCTCGCATGATCGGGAACAGGTTCACAGTAACTTTGGCTTGGAAGCCATTCGCCAGGCTGTCGCTCGGAAGAAGAGCCAGTCCCCGCCTGAGCCTGTCGCTGGCGGCGAGCCAGAAGTCTGAGTCAGGACGAGACTATGCAACAACTGGAGCTGACAGAGAACCAGGGCGAGGGAATCGCTCTGGCGCTGGCCGGTTCCGAAGCCGCCGCGCTCAATGGGACTGGCCTAGTCCAAGCTGTGCCTGGGCCGGACGGGCGCTGGGAGGTGTTCCCATGCCTGAACAAGGTCGGGGCGATCCGGGTTGGTGAACGCGACATTGTGGTCCAGCCCAAGGCCCGGTTTTCCTCGCTGCTGTTCATGTTGGCCTACGCCCAAGACCAGAGTTTCAGCCCATACGAGTTCGACGGCGTGGCCGAGGATGACCTGTGGCCTGCCGTGGGAGAGACCATGGTCCGCCTAACCGAACGGGCGCTGGAGCGAGGTGTGTTACGTGGTTACGTCACCAAAGAGGATCGGCTGCCGGTGGTGCGGGGCAGGATCAGGATCTCGGACCAGTTCACTCGTCACCAAGGCATCCCGGTCCCTCTCGAAGTCCGCTACGCGGAGTTCTCCATTGATACTCCCGAGAACCGCATTCTCCGAGCCGCCCTGCGCCGAATGGTCTCAGTGGACCGGCTCCCCGCCGGGATCGCCCGCAACCTGCACCACCTCCAAGGGCGCTTGTCCGCCGCCGCCATCCTGACTCCGGGAGCGCCCAGGCCGGCCTGGTCACCCAACCGCCTCAACGAGCGCTATGCTCCAGCCTTGCGTTTGGCCGAACTGATCCTAGACTCAATCGGCCTGACGGCGACCCAAGGCAAACAACCGACGGCATCGTTCGTGGTCAACATGGCGGCCGTCTTCGAGGCGTTCGTGAGCACCGCCTTGCGCGAAACCCTGGCCACGATCAGCACCGGCCTCACCCGCGAGCAGTATCCGACCTACTTGACTTACGACAAGCGCTTCCCGATCCGCCCCGATGTCGTCCACCTCATTCGCGGCCAAGCCAGGGCGGTCTACGACGCCAAATACAAGCTGGAGGAGAAGCTCGGCGATCTCTACCAGATGCACGCCTACTGCACCGTCCTGGGGCTAGGCACCGGTCACCTGGTCTACGCCGGTTCCAAGTTCGGCCCTGACGCCGCCAACGCCGTAGTCCGCAACGCCGGAATCACCATCCGCATTCATCCACTGGATGTGGCGGTCAGCCCCAGCGAACTCCTGGAGCAAGTCCGGGGGATTGCCGAGGCGAGCCTGGAAGGAGCGTTGGTCTGATGACTGCAAGAAGACTTGGGATTTGGCGCATTGCGTGACAGTTGAGTTCAAGGACTCGGTTCTCATTCGGATCCTGGCTGGCAACGTGCGGATCGCTCCCAGCTGTCGCGTCTCGATGGGACGTCGGCCCGGCCGAAGGCGGGAGTGTCAATGGGTGCGTTGGAGGTATTCGCGTAGGAGGGGCAGCGTGAAGCGGACTTTGCCGCGGCCGTATTCCTCGATCACGTCGGCTTTGATCAGGCGGATGCGGCGCTGTCCGGCGGAGGATGGGGAGATCCGCAAGCGGGCGGCTAGGTCCGCGACGTTGGAGAAGTCCGGGTCGTCCTTCATGGCGTTCAAGAACTGTAGGTCGCCTTTCGACAGTTCGCGGACGGTGGCGTCCAGGATCATGGCGTCCATGGACTCTTGCGAGGCGCGGGTGCCTTCGGCGGCATCGGCGGCGCTGATGATCTCTCGTTGGGGGTGTTGGCGCCAGGTTTGGTAGCCGACCATCTGGATGAGGAAGGGGAAGCCGCGGCTGAACGCCGCCGCCGCGTCGAGCGCTTCGGGCTCTATTGAGCGTCCGGTCGATTCAATTGGGAC
>JAIRNM010000136.1 GCA_031258055.1 Bifidobacteriaceae bacterium | reverse complement strand
CGGCCGGGCCGCCCAGGCCGCCGGCCGAGCCCAGTGGGAGCACGCCAAGAGCGTGCTTGACAAGCTGCTATAGGAGGGAACGACATGACCGCTCAGATTGACCACCTGCTTGACGAGGTGTTTCGCGACTACCCGGATGTCCCCGGCGGGCGCGACCTGCGCGCCGAGATCCGGCTGGACCTCATGGAGCGCTACCAAGACCTCCGCGAGAACGGCCTCGACGAGTCCACCGCCCTCGCCGCCACCCGCCAGTCCGTGGGTGACCTGGAGCAAACGCTCCGGGATCTGCAACAAGACCAGTTGGACGATGCCGTCCAAGCGACCCCCGCTGCTGCCGGGGCTCCCAGCGGGGTCGGCGGGGGCGACGCCTCGACCACCGGGTTGGATCGGCCAACTGAGGCGAACTGGGGTCTCAGGAACTTCAAGAGCACCGTGTTCCGGGACGCGGACTTCCACGACGTGATGGTAGACCGGGCTGATTTCCGGGCCAGCCAGCTACTGGGTGCCGATTTCAGCGGCGCCCATCTGCCCGGCGCGCTGTTCCGGGCCGCGCAACTCGGCGGCGCTGTGCTCCGGGACGCGGATCTGACGGGGGCGGACCTGTCTGCGGCCTCCACCCCTGGCGTGGTGTGGGCCGGGACCAACTTGACGGACGCGAAAATGAGTTCGATGAGCCTGCGCGGGGTGGACTTCACCACCGCCAAGCTGGTGGGAACCAAGCTGAAAAGCTGCGATCTGCGCGAGGCCGTCTTCGACCAGAACCAGCTGGAGGGGGTCGTGTTCGATTTTTCGAACCTGACCGGCGCCTCGTTTCGGGGTTGTGTGTTGAGCCAGGTCTCGTTTAGGCACGTCAGCAAACGGGCGGTGGCCTCGATCGACTTCGAGGGCGCCACGATGGACCGGCTCACCCACGCCCTGGCAACCGGGAGCGGCGCGCTCCTCAAGGGCGCGGTGACGGTGGTGTGACCGCGTCGGCGCGCAACCCGCCGTGACCCGCTCCCGAGGCGGCCTGGCGTTTGGCCAGCTGCGGCATCATCCCAGATTCGGAGGACACGCCCCGTGACGAGACGGCCCAGGCCAGAGAATCCGGCGAGGCGTTTCAGTGACGCGGCACCGATACCGTGATCACTACGGCCAGATTGACCCCGCTCTGCGGAAGTCCCTGACCGAGCAGGTCAAGGCGGTGGTCGGGAACCTGAGCACGATGCCGTCACGGTACTTCCACCACCCTGTTGTAGGGTATCGGCGGGTCGGAGTGCTTCGTTTCCCGTACCTAATCTGGTACCGGGTCGATGAGCCCCGTCACGCGGTTGTCATAGTTGGTATGACCCATAATGTCGCGAGAGACGCCTCCATCTGGGCGGCAATTGACGATCCGCCTGCCCAATGCGCGACAACGCGTCAGCTGTTAGACAGCGGCGCCCGGCCTAGGACCAGCCCCGGCGAGATCCCCGGCAACGCCAAGCAGTCAGGTCCGGGTGACGGCTCGGATCTGATGGCCGTAAACGGCCGCCGTCAACACCATGTGCGGGGCGTGGGCGCCACGCTCCGCAGCGGACTGAACCACCTGGCCGGTCACTCCGGCGGCGGGGCCGTGAGCGGTGGCCGTGGGTCGCCTTCGGAGTCACGCGCTTCAGGCGACTCATTAGGCTAGAGCAGGGCCTTCACCGCGGCGGCTACCCGCGGAATGTCGCGGGCCAGGATTTCCCAGACGATGTCCGCGTCTACGATGTCGTACCCATGGGCGAGGACGTTGCGGGAGTCGTTCAACTGACGCAACTCAAGCTCGGGGTGTGCGTCGGCGGCCGAGGGGTCGGCCTGCTGCGCCCGCCGTGCTGCCTCTCCCAAGCGGATAATCAAATCCTCGGCAGCGTAACGCAGCATCTCGTCGGCCTGATAGGCGGGTCGGCCGCGGCCGATCAAGCGTGCCGCCGCGGCCGCGTGGTCGAGCAGGTCCGCTAGCGCCTGGCGAGCCCGCTGGTTCACAGCGGCACAGCCTCGCGAAGGATTGAGTCATGCTTGGGCTTGAGGCCGCCTTCGCTGATCAAGTCCACCGGCGTTCCCAGCACACGTTCCAAGGCGGGCTTGAGAGCGCCGAAGCTCCACGCCGCCTCCGGCGGGACGCGCACCAGGATGTCGATGTCGCTAGAGGGCCTGTCCGTGCCCCGCGCGACCGAACCGAAGACCCGGGGCGCCATTGCGCCGTGCTGCGCGATCAGTTCGCACACCTGGGTGCGATGTGTGCGCAAGCGCTCGGACGGCTTGGTCATGGCGCCGAAGAGGCGGTCCCGCATGGCGGCCGACGCCCGGCGCCGCCCGGATTCGTAGGCCGAGATATTGGGCGCCGCCACGCCAGAGAGTTCGGCCAACTCGGATTGCGAGAGTCCGGCCGCTTGCCTTGCCTCCCTCAAACTGACCACCGGCCGATCCTATCATTGATAAGGTCGCCGCATTTTGGCGCCCTAGACCATTGGGGACTGCTGCCCCGGAGCGCTTTGGCGGCCTGTTGGTCGGGTCGGCTCCAATAGTGGCGGCCTATCCCTTCTGGGATCGGGTCAAGGGATTGCGGGCTTGGAGCATCGTGAACTGTTGCCTGCTCGCGCCGACCGTCGTGCCTCTTTTCGCGCTCAGTCAGGTGTCGAAAGCCCAGCGCTCGCTGGACGAGGCGGATTTCCAGCGTCACCGCCGGAACGCCTTGATCATGAACGGCATTTGTGACGGCGTCATCGTCGCCATCAGTATTGGGCGCGGCCTTCTAGTGACCGCAGGCGTCCTCCCAGAATAGGGTTTCCAGGTGCCTGTAGCGCCCGCAGGCCCCGTCCCCCCGCCGCGACTGCGCTTCGCTCCGCGCGGTATAAGTGCGGTTGACGCTTAGGACGCCGCCGTGGTGCGGGCCTAACGCAACCGGGCAGTAGTCACCCAAGGCCTGCGCGAGGTCATCCCAACCGCCGCGGATCGTCTGGGCTGTCGTTCAGTACGGTGTTCCTAGCCACCGTCTTGATTCAATCCGCTGCTTCTCGCGGTGTTGGCATCTCTAACATCGTTGTTCCCGTGACATATGTCACGGCGAGACCGGGCGGAAGGCACAGGGAACTGATTACAGACCGCACTACCGGGTGGGCGGGAGGCTTGACACAGTGGTTGTGTGAATGAATACAGACATGGCGACGGTGCGGGTCCGCTGGTCCGTGACCTGACGAGCCTAGGGCCTGCCTCCAACGCCGGTCGTGAACTGATAGTGACGCTGATCGTGGCGGTGGTGTTCGGCGCCATCTTGTACCGCCTCGGTGCCAACACGAAGACACTGGCGGTAACCGCGTTGGTTGGCATATACATGGCGACGCGGTGGGTTATCGGCGTGCGACGGTGGAGGAAAGGCGCACGGTGGGAACGATAATCAAATGTGAAGATGTCACCCGTTTTTACGGTCCGGGCGCTTCGCGGGTGACCGCTGTCGACTCGGTCAGCCTGGAGATCGAGCAGGGTGAGTTCTTTGGGCTACTCGGAACCAACGGTGCTGGCAAGACCTCGCTGATGGAGACTATGCAGGGATTGGTCCAGCCCAATTTCGGGCGTGTCGCGGTGATGGGTGTGGACCCCGTCAAAGACCGCAAGAAGGTTCGTCAGCACATCGGGATGGTGCTCCAATCCGGCGGCCTGCCGCGTGAGTTGACCGTGGCTGAGACATTGACCATGTGGCGCGGCACCTGCTCGAACCCCGCACCTGTGGACTCGGTCTTGCAGCAAGTCGAACTGGGCGACCGCGCCGCCACTCGCGTGGGGTCGTTGTCGGGCGGGGAACAACGGCGTTTGGACTTGGCCTGCGCGTTAGTAGGCCGCCCCAAGATCCTGTTCTTGGACGAGCCGACTACGGGGCTAGATCCTGAGGCCCGCCGCAGCACTTGGTCCTTGTTCGAGCGGCTGCACTCCGACGGTGTGACTGTCTTGCTGACCACGCATTACCTGGACGAGGCTGAGTCGCTGTGCGGTCGGATCGCGCTGATGCACCAAGGCCACGTCCGCCTGTCAGGGACCATTACGGAAATAGTCAAGGCCCAGCCTTCGATTATTTCGTTCGAGTGTTCTCCCGCGACTTGGTCCACGCTGCCGGACCGCCTGCGGGCGAAGTCCCTGTTGACCGATGCTCGACAGTGCACCATCCGCACCGCGGACGTTCAGTCGGACCTGAGAGTTCTGTTGCACTGGGCTGGGGAGAATGGACTTGACCTGCGGTCGCTGCAGGCGGTGCGGCCATCGCTTGACGCGGCCTACTTCTCCTTGGTGGACCAAGTTGAACAGTCGGGAGCCGCCGTCCAGTCAGCCCTCGCTTCCGGGAGAACCTCATGAGTCGGCCCGACTCAACCAATCCAGTGCCTCGAGCCACCGCTCCCCCTCAACGGTCGACAGATCCGCGCTCCCCGAGGCGACCGCCCCGGTTACGCAGCCTGGCCGCCGCCGAACTGCGCCAGTTCTCCCGCAACAAAACGCTACTGGTCATGGGGACGGCACTGCCCTTGGCGATACCTGCCGCACTCCTCGCCATTGAGAGGTCGCACGGAGCGCTCACGTCGGTAGCGGTGGCGCTCAGCGTCGAAGCCTTCCTTATGTACGCGCTCGTATTCGTGGTCTTCTACACCATCGTCTCGACAGCGACCACTCGCCGCAACGAGGGAGTACTCAAGAGGCTGCGCACGGGCGAAGCCGCAGATATCCAAGTCGTGACCGCGATCTGTGCGCCAGCTTTCGCGCTGGCGGTCGGCTCTTTCCTGCTAACCCTTGTCCTGGTCGAAGTGTTCGGCGGGCCGCACCCCTCCTTCTTCCCACTCGTCTTGGCGGCCCTGTTTGGGGGCGTGACGGTGTTCGCCGCCCTGGGGTTCGTCACCAGCGGGTTTACGAAGGACGCGGAATCCGCCCAGATCACTTCGCTGCCAGTAGTTCTGCTGGCCGGGGTCGGAATGACTAATATCAGGGGCATCCTCCCGGAAGGGCCCGTCTCCGACTTGGTCGCCTTCACGCCTATCGCCGTGGTCTCGGACATGATTCATCTGGGGTGGGCCGACTTCAGCTTCTGGGAAACGCTCAGTCGCTCCGTCAAGCCAGTCCTGGTCGTCCTGGCCTGGTCTGTGGCCTCCGTCATAATCGCCCGCCGCAGTTTCCGCTGGTATGTCCGCTGAAGAGGCCCTCGCCTATGGAGCCAATCGAGCGCTCGAATCGCGATCACCTCGACTTATCAATGACTCGGGGCGGCCCGGTGCCGCCTCGAATGCCGCGCTTCATCCAAGAGCGGCGCAAAACGGGAGTCATCTGACGTCCGTTCGACCCTTCTACAAAGGAGACGTAACTATGATTAGCAATCTCACCTTCGAGCACGCAGCTTCGGCTTTGACCGATGACGTGATTATGGACGACGCAGTGGACTCGCCCACGTCGATTCCTTGCGGCATCACCATCTCAATCACTCTGAACTGTTGAGGTAGGGTCCCCGGCAGGGTCTTAAGCAAAGTTGTTTAGGTTGGTGATGTTGATTGGGGAATGGTGTTGGTGGTTTGGTTTTTGGGGTCGCTGAGTTGGCCTTGCGTGTGAACGTGTTGGTTTGCAAGGCGGT
>JAIRNM010000436.1 GCA_031258055.1 Bifidobacteriaceae bacterium | reverse complement strand
TAAAGACGTGGACCAGACCGCCCCGAAATCAGCTCAAACGCCGGACGCTGCGGCTGCTGCGGCTGCTGCGGCCAGTCCGGCCGCTAAGAACCTCTCCGCGACCGATGCCGCCAACCCTCCCGCTGCCGTGTCCGCCCCGACTGGTTCCGCTACTCCGGTCCCCGCGACGACCCCGGTAGCTCAGACCAACCGAACGCCCGCGGACGCGTCGGCTGATCCCCCAAAGTCGTTCGCTTCGGCGGCTCCGGCCACGCTGAGGTCCCCGGGCCGCCCGCCGGGGCCAACTGTGCTCAGTGCCCACAAGATCTCGAAGGTCTTTTGGATGCGCGGCTCTAAACATCCGCTCCATGTCTTCTCTGGCGTGTCATTGACTTTGCGGGCGGGCGAAATGCTCGCACTGGTCGGTCCTTCCGGTTCCGGAAAATCAACCCTGCTGCGCTGTCTGGCCGGACTTGAACCGGTTACCGAGGGACATGTCGTCCTCTTGGAGACCAACTTGGCACGCGCCTCGCGTTCGACCATCGCCGGGATGCTGCGTGAGAATGTGGGCCTCCTGCTAATCAACCCGCCGCTCGTGCCCTCGCTGACAGCTCTCCAGAACGTCGAGTTGCCAGGCCAATTGGCGGGACGGTCAGCCTGGTCCAACCGGGAACTGTCCCTGCGCACGCTGGAGGAACTAGGCGCCGCCGATCTAGCCAAGAAGACGCCGGAGCAACTCACCCCGCCCCAAGCGGCCCGGATTTCGTTGGCGCGTCTAATCACCCAGCACCCGAAGATTGTCTTCGCGGATGAGCCGACCGGACGGCTCTCAACCGCCGATTCGAAGCTGGTCTTGAATTCTCTCAGGACACTGAGTCAGACCGGCACTTCAGTAGTTTTGGCCACCCACGACTTGCATCTAGCCTCCCAGGCCGACCGCGTCATCACAGTTGTGGACGGGGCCCTCGGCGCCACCCTTGAGCGTCCCACCGCCGAAGAAATCTTGGCCGCATTAGATCAAACCGCCTACGGGGACGATCAATGATTCCACTGGCGCTGCGGGAAATGGTTACCAACCTGCGTCTCTGGCTAGCCGCCGGACCACTGATGGCGCTGACCGCTGCCTTGCTCACGATCACTTTCTCGATGCGTTCACTGAACGAATCACTGGGGGAGGAAGAGGTCGAGCTGATGGACCAATACGACGCCACTTTGCTTGCCTTGGTATTGCTGGCCGGTCTGGGAGCGGCCACCGTTTCGGTGGCGCGGGTAGCCAGGCGGCTACGGCGCCGAGTCGCTTATCAGGCGATTGCCGGTCTGGCTCCTTCTGCTGCGGGAACCCAGTTCTCGCATCAGGTTGTGGGCATAGCCGCTATCTGCGCAGCGCTTGGGATTCTGGTCGGTTGGGCTTTGGGGCCCGATGCGATGAGTCTAATCGCTTGGGCGCGTTCCGGCCGCGGTGATCTAAACGGCCACAGTGACGCCCACGCGATCCTCGGCTCGTTTGTGATCACTTTGGGTCTCTCTCTAATCGCGGCCACCCAAGGGGCCGCCCAAGCCCGCGCCGTTGAACCGATCGAAGCGCTCAAACCGCTTCCGTTCCGCCCGCGCGGGCCTTCGCGGCGCCGTACCTGGGCAGCCGCCGCCTGCGGGTTGGGTGGCTGTCTGACGGCCGCTCTAGCCGCCTACCTGCCCGGCTTGCAGCGCTTGAGGTACCAACCAATCGAAGCCGCCAACATTGGCGCCACCTGCGCTGGGATCACGACCGTCCTGTTGGCCGTCTTCCTTTGTCTCAGCGCACCCCATTACTGCCCCTTCCTGATCCGGGTATGGACAATCTTCATCCCTGAGAACCGCTTGCCCGCCCTGTCTTTGGGACGGCGAGGTGCCGCCTTCCAGGCTCGCCGCTCCCTTGGGTCTTTCAACGTCATCCTGGTTGGAGCATTGCTGACCGGCGCCACTTTGTCGATTTACTTCTCGCGCAGCGCCCTCGATCCGGCCGGACGCGGTTGGGTCGAAGCGCGCGATGTCTCCGGTGTGGTGCTAGCTGGCGTGCCGGTCCTATTAGCTCTTACCGGATCGGTCCTTACCGTCATAGTGACCGCTCGCAGCCGAGTGACTGAAACCCAGATCCTGCGTCTGTCCGGCGTTACCTCCCGCCAAATCCTGGTGGCCGGGTTCACCGAGGCTTTCATCTTGGCCGTCACCGCCACCTTCGTGGCGATGGCTGGCGTGGTGGTGGTCGGATTGACTACTGCGATCGGCTTATCGCGGGTCGCTTGGTCGCCTGGCTGGCCAGCCACCCTAGGTTTCGACTCGGTCGTTTGGATAGCCCAGCTTGGTGTCACTGTCATGGGAATGGCGCTGGTCACAGCCATCGCCCTGCCGTCCGTGGTGAGGGGCTTACGCCAGTCCTTTGCCTGAGTTCGCTTCACCCGGCGGCCGAAACCTTGACGAACGAGGCAAGTCTCGCTTCTCGGGGCCCACTGGACGGCATCGGCCACCGCCTCAGGGGTCCGCCGACCGAGGGTTGGGATGTTCGCTGACGCGTTGGGGGAGGGGAGGATGCGGACGGGTGGTCTTGGTTGGCCGCGCGGGTGGCCCGAGCTGGGACAACACAATCCCGACCATCATTACGCAACCACCTAAGTAAGCCCGGGGCCCTAGATTTTCATGCAGCAACACGGCGCCGCCGAGGGCGCCGAAGACTGTTTCAAGAGACATAATCAAGGCAGCATGGGTCGGATCGGCATCGCGTTGGGCCAGAATCTGGAAAGTGTAGGCGACTCCCACCGAAATCACTCCGCAGTAAGCGATCGGCCAGAGCGCTGAATCCAGTCGGCCGAACGGCTGGGGGTCGAATATGAAAGCGCAAAGGCTAGAGGTGAGCGAACAAAACCAGAATTGTGCGCAGGCGAACCGGAGGGCTGGTAACCGCCCGGCGTAACGGTCCACAGCCAAAATCTGAACGGCGAAACAGACCGCTGCGATCATCACCAGGCCGTCGCCACGGGCGAAACTGAAAGTGTCGGTGATAGCCACGAAATACAGCCCCACCAGCGTCAACGCGATCCCTGCCAGGGTCAACCAGCGAATCCGTAGACCCAGGAACAGGCCGAATACTGGCACCAACACCAGGTAAAGACCGGTCACGAAGGCGGCATTGCCGGCCGAGGTTTCCGACATGGCCGCCTGCTGCATCCCGGCCGCGGCCGTGAGCATTGATCCGCAGAGCAAACCTGGCACTAGGACCGAACGGCTGAGTTGGCGCCGCCGTGGTCGTAGCAAGTGGCGGAGGCGGTCCAATCCGACTACGACCAGGCCGATCAAGGCGGCGCCGAGCGCGAAACGGACAGCGTTGAAAGTGAAGGCGCCAACATGTGCGGCGCCCGCCTTCTGGGCGGTGAAGGCCAAGCCCCACAACACGGCGGCCACCACGAGCAGCACATTGGCGCGGGCTCGTCTACGGTCGATGGGCAAGGAACTCCTCTTTCACCAAGGGCTGGGGCCTTTTGCTGAGTTCCCAGGCTACACTTCGCTTGGCCGCGATCGGGCTTGTGGCACTGGTTTCATCGAAACCGGCTCCGAACCGCCCGTTGCCGGTCCAAGCGGTGCCAGAATGAAACGCATGAACGCCCCAACTCTGGCTGAATCCATGATCGAAACCCCAATCGGGCGCCTCGGATTGCTGGCGACTGAGCGGGGCTTGGTCAAAGTGGCCCTCGCGACGGAGCCGTTCGAACTGGTGGCAGATCAAGTCGCGACCCTCCTGGGCGCCCGTCCAACGGACCAGCCGAACCGCCTTGATGACACGAAACGTCAGCTCAACCAGTATTTCGAGAAGAATCGGCGAGTCTTCGACCTTCGACTTGACCTGTCTTTGGTGAAAGGTTTCACCCGGCGGGTTGTGCGCCAAATCGAAGCCATCGCCTACGCACATACCGTTTCGTATGGTGAGATCGCGGCCGCGCTCGGAAGGCCGGGGGCGGCCAGGGCGGTCGGCCGAGCCTGCGGCGCCAACCCCTTGCCCGTGGTGATCCCCTGCCACCGAGTCATTCGCGCGGACGGTTCGCTCGGTGGCTTCGGCGGCGGCTTAGACGTCAAGCGGACCCTGCTCCGACTGGAGCGCGGTTCCGCGCCATGTTAGGTTGAAAGGGAGGTTTGGGTGGAAAGCCCACCCGAACCAGGGGCCAAACCCCTTGGCCGAGCGCACCGAACCTTCACGGCCTTGACTTTGCCACAGAGGTAATTGGAGACCTTGAGGACTGGTTCTAACCACACCGGAGCGGCGCTTTGGCGCGCCCCGCGGCACGCGACAAACCCCGAAGATAACCTCTTAGGTGTCAGCGTCTTCGACCGGGGTCACCAGCATGTTGGTGATTCGAACGGTGGCGATCCGGCGCCCAGCGTCATCTTCGAGAGCGACCTCATGCGTTGTCAGGCGCGATCCAAGGTGCAGCGGCGTCGCGGTGCCGGTGACATAGCCTTGGTGGACAGATCGGTGATGGGTGGTGTTCACGTCCACCCCGACCGCCGCTTTAGAATTCGCGGCGCCGTGCAAAGTGGCCGCCAACGAACCCAGCGTTTCACCCAACGCCATCGTCGCGCCGCCGTGCAGCCGACCATAGGTTTGGCGATTGCCTGCCACCGGCATCCGGCCAACCACCCGTTCGACCGAGGCTTCGAGGATTTCGATGCCGAGTCGGCGTTCCAACTCACCCAGTTTCACATCCACCCTCGAAAGGATAGGCGATGAGCGGATACAGCTACGTGGCGTCTGATTGGATCGCGACCGCGAGCGAGTCGGTGGAGTCCTTGGTCCCCAAAGCGTTGAAGTACGCCCGGCAGATCGGAACCAGCTCCCTGGGGCGGTCAACCTTCCACGACCGCGCCCGGATGGTTCTACGCATGGCCGATTATCTGAGCCAGCGATCGGACAGTTTGTACCATTTGAGCGCTCAGGTCGGGGCGACACGGCGGGACGCGGCGAGCGACATCGACGGCGCTCTGGCTCTGATGGTGGGTCTGGCCCGGGTGGCCTTGAAAGAGCTGCCGGATGCCAGCGAAGTGTTGGATGGACCGCCGGAACACCTGACGCCGGATGAAGACTTGGCCGCCCAGCATCTCTACGTCTCACCGGGTGGAGTCGCAGTAATGCTGAACGCCTTCAGTCTCCTGCTGCGGGGTTCGGCGGCGCGGCTGGTGCCGGCTTTCCTGGCTGGTGTGCCCATGATCATAAAGCCAGCACCGCAAACAGCGCCTGTAGCGGTAGAGCTCACACGGCTGATCGCCCAGTCGCGGGTCATGCCGAAAGGGGCGCTGCAATTGCTGAACGGGCGAACTGAGACTTTCTGGGACTACCTCCGGGGCGGCGACCGGGTGTATTTCACGGGCTCTAGCCGGACCGCCTTGAAACTAGCGCGGCAGCCCAAAGTGGTTTCCGGGCGAGTCGAATTGTCCGTCGCCGCTGAGAGCGTGAACGCGGCTATCCTCGGTCCGGATTGGGGGCCGGGCAGTCCCGGTTTCAGGGCTTTAATCGGCTGCGTGGCCACCGAGATGACGACTCGAGCCGGTCAGACCTGCACCGCGATTAGACGGGTGCTGGTGCCGCGCGAATCGCTCAACGCCTTCGTCGACGGGCTTTGCCAATACCTCGACGAAACAGTCGTACTGGGTGACCCGGCCGATCCGGCCACAACCGTTGGGCCGCTGATTGATCACGCTCAACTTAGGCACCTGAACCGTCAAGTCAAGGAACTGGTCGCTTTCGGTGGCCGGGTCGTGCGGGGCGGGGCCAAACCACGCCGCCTAACTGGACCCTACTTCGAGCCCACTGTCTTGGCCTTCGCCCAGCCGTCGCCGGTGTTCAGCGATGTCGAGCCGTTCGGCCCGGTCGTGTCGGTCGGTAGTTACACCTCCAGGGCGGAGGCGATTCGTTTGGCCAATGACGATGCCGGTTCGACAGTTATCACCCTGGCCAGCGGTGATCTGGCTTTCCGTCGCGAAGTGATCGCCGGTTTGGCTTCCTGGCACCGGCGGATCCGTTTACTGGACGAATTCTCCCAAGAGCCGATGCCTGCCCAGCGCGGCGAAGGCCACGAACTGGCTGGCGTTCGGTCAATCCTTAGCTGGATGCGCCGCGTCGCGATTGAGGGGAGCGAAAGTCAACTCGCCCAACTAGCCGCCTACGATAAGGCTGTCAGAGTCAGTCGATAAGGCTGTCAGAGCCAATCAGTAGGCTTGGGGGCATGTCCCAGACAATCGATCCGGCAGAACTCAGCGAGACAACGGCTTTGGTGGAGCGGCTGTCGAAGGCATACCAGAAGCGGGTGGTCGGTCAGCGGGGGCTGTGGTGGTCGCTGCTGGCCGGTCTGGTGGCCAACGGCCACGTCTTGCTTGAATCGGTTCCGGGCCTGGCCAAGACCACCGCCGCTAGGACTTTGGCCTCGCTTTGCGGCGGTTCGTTTTCGCGCGTCCAATGCACACCCGACTTGTTGCCAGCGGACATCGTTGGCACTCAAGTGTTCGATGCCGCCCACTCCGCCTTCTACACCGAGATCGGTCCGATCAACGCCAATTTCGTGTTAGTTGATGAGGTGAACCGGGCTAACACCAAGACTCAATCGGCCATGCTTGAGGCGATGCAAGAACGCCAGGTCACTTTGGCCGGCCAGATCCATCCGTTGCCGGAGCCGTTCATTGTGTTCGCCACTCAGAACCCAATTGAGCAAGAAGGCACCTACGAATTGCCAGAGGCACAATTGGACCGCTTCTTACTCAAAGAAGTGATCGTCTACCCTTCTCCCGGCGAGGAACTCCAGATTATGGATCAAGCTGACGCGGAGGCCGAACCGCTCGCCGCTGTCACCAGCCCGGCGGAGATCATCGCCTTGCAACAGTTGGCGCGCCGGGTCCACATCGCTCGATCAGTTAAGGACTACATTGTCCGGCTGGTGGCCGCCACCCGCACGCCGCCCGCGTCGCTGGGGGAGTTAGGGCGCTACATCGAATACGGCGCCTCGCCCCGAGCCTCGCTCTCCTTCCAAAACGCCGGACGGGCCATCGCCCTGTTGTCCGGGCGTGATCATGTGGTCCCGGAGGACATCAAGTACCTGCGCTATCAGGTGCTCCGGCATCGCCTGATCTTGACTTACGAGGCGGTGGCGGATTCAGTCAGGCCGGAAACCGTGATCGACGCCATTTTCGCGGCCACGCCGACGCCATGACGGCGCGACCCGGCCGCCTTGAGGCCATCCAGGCACTCTTGGAGGTGCATTCGCACCGCCGGGCGCGGTCGGTCCTGGACGGCGACTACACCTCAGTCTTCCGGGGACGCGGCACCGAATTCGAGGATCTACGGGAATACGTGCCGGGAGACCCCGTCTCGGATATCGACTGGAAGGCGACCGCCCGCGCCGGTAAGCCGCTCGTGCGCCGTTACTTGCCAGAACACAGGAACTACCTGCTGCTGCTGGTCGGCACCGGCCGCTCAATGACGGCGGTGGCGCCGGACGGCACCAGCAAACTGGAGCTCGCCCTTGACGTGGCGGGGGTGTTCGCACACTTGGCGATTAGACACCGCGATGTGGTGGGAGCGGTCTTCGGGGACGCCGGTGGGCTCGAGTCAATCCCGCCCCACGGCTCACGCAAGCACATTGAGTTCGTCTTGCGGCGGCTGTCGGACACTACCGTCGACCCGCTCGGGCCGCCTTCCGACCTCCCGGCCGTGCTCGACCTGGCGGTTCGGGCCAAGCTGCCACACGGCATCGTTATCTTGGTGACGGACGATGCCGACCTGGGACCAGACGGCGAACGTTCGCTGGCGTTGTTGCACGCCCGCCACCAGATCATGGTGGTGCGGATCGCTGACATGTCGCCGAGTGCCGCGGCGGCGAGCGAACCGTTCGACGTCGAAACGGGGCTGCGGTTGCCGGACTCGGTTCGCCTGGACAAGCGTTTGGTGGAGCAGGCGGCGGCTCTGACCTCCGTGCGCGCCCAGGTGATTGAGCGGGCACTGGCGACGCGGGGGATTGCCCACGGGCGTGTGACCGGGCAGGATGACCTCGTTGAGACACTGATCGGGGTCCTCGAAAGGCATCGTCATGCCGGGCGTTGAGGTTGATCCGCTGGCGCCGGAGCCGTTTTCCGGCTGGTGGTTGGGCGCGGCGGCGCTGCTGTTGGCTCTAGCGCTGGCCTTGATCGTGCTGCCGCCACTGTTGCGCAAGTTGTGGCGCAAGCTGCGGCGAAGGCGGGCCGACCGGTCCAAGCGGGACGATTCAACCCGGCCCGCGAGCGCCGAACCGGCGGACGCACTCAAACAGGTCGACCTGATTGAGCGCCGCTGGCGGGCGGGCGAAGTGACGGACCGGACCGCCGCCCACCAGATCGCCTCCACAGTGCGCCAGTTCACGGGCTCAGAGGCTTCTGTCTTGACGTTGTTGGAGTTGCGGCTAAAGGGTGACCGGCCAGACTTGACGGCTTTGATTGAGGCCGCTTACCCAGTCGAATTCGGGGTCAAGGGGGAGGGCGACATCAGCGCTTTGGCCAACCGTGCTCGCCGGGTGGTGGCGCCTTGAACTTCATCTATCCTTGGCTGTTGCTGATCCTGCCGCTGGTCGGAGCCGCAGTGTTGCTTGGGCTCAAGGCGCGGCGCGAGAGGCGGTCGCGGCGACGGCCACTAGCTGGGACAAGGCTGGCGAACACCGCGCCGATCGCTGACCTGCCGGCTTTCTTCTCCGTTGCCCGCCAGCATTGGATCGGTTGCGTTCTCGGCGTTACCTTCGCCTTGATCGCGGCGGTCGGATCAGTGGCTTTGGCCGCTCGTCCGGCTGATTCGCAAGTTGTTTCGCTCCAGCAACGGACCCGCGATGTGGTTTTCTGCCTTGATGTCTCCGCTTCGATGTATCCGGTCGATTCCGAGGTAATCGCCCAGTTCAGGGAGATCGTCGGGAGTTTCGAGGGCGAGCGGGTGGCGATGAGTTGGTTTAACTCCTCTTCGGTGACGCTGTTTCCGCTGACCGATGACTACACCTACGTCGATGAAACGCTCGCCCCGATCGAGAAGCAGTTCCAAGCGGTGGCGAACTCGCTGACATTCGACGGCTGGCTTGACGGGCCGTCTGATTCGTGGCCGGACACCTCCGGCACGCTGCTGGGGGAGGGGTCATCCCTACCGGGCGACGGCCTTGTTTCGTGCCTACAGCTGTTCGATCAATCGCAGATGAACCGGCCCCGTTCTGTCATTCTGGCGACTGACAATGTGGTCGAGGGCAGCCCCATCTTTGAACTCTGGGAGGCGACCGCGATGGCTGCCGAAGCTGACGTACATCTGTACGCGATTAGCCCAAGTTTCTCCGCTTTTGGAGTGTACGCCGACGAGGAAGAGTATTTCCGGGCCTCAGTGGCTGAGCTGCGCGAGGAGATTGAGCTGGTCGGGGGCGACTTCTTCCAGACCGATGACTACGGCTCGGCCAGCGAGATTGTGGAATCGATCCTGTCGGGAGAGGCGGGCGAGATCGAAGGGCCACCTCGGCGAGTCATCCGCGACCGTCCCGCCGAGGCTATTGCGGTCGTCGCCTCCGGCTTAGTTGGGCTCTTCATATGGGGCGGCTGGCGGGGGAGACGTGTGGTCTGGATCAGGCGGGGGAGCATGGTCCTGCTGCTGGGCCTGATGTTGTGGAATCCCAATCTAGGCGTCGAAAAGGTGACCCAGCAGGCGGTCGATGCCGACGTCATCGTCCTCGTAGACACTTCGCCTTCAATCGCCGCCGAGGACTGGGACGGCTCGTCGCCGCGTCTCGACGCGATCCGGGCAGACATTGGCGCCATCGCCGCCGAGCACGTCGGCGCGCACATCGCGATCGTGGCTTTCGACTCATCAGCCCGTCTGATAATGCCGTTTTCGACTGATCCGGGAGCGGCTTTGGCAGCGGCTGATACGTTGACGCCGGTGCCGTATTGGTGGGCGAGTGGCTCATCGATCGATTCTGGTTTGGACCTCCTGGAGGAACTGTTGACTCGGCAGGCGGAAGAACACCCCGAGCGGGCCCGATTGGTCTATTACCTGGGTGACGGCGAACAGACCAGGGAGGGCTCGGTGAAGTCATTCGAGCCGGTGGCGGACCTGGTGGACGGCGGCGCCGTACTGGGTTACGGGACCGCGGAGGGAGGCCGGATGCTGGCCCACCAGGAGACCATCATGGGGGAGTTGGTGGCAGAGCCCGAATACATTCTGGCGCCCGACGGCTCGCCCGGTATCTCGAAGATTGATGAGACCGCCCTGGAGATGATCGCTTCGGAGTTGGGTGTGGACTACCTGCACCGGACGGCACAGGCGCCGGTTAGTGAAGCTCTTTGGCAGGGAGAACTGCCGCCGCGAACGGTCGATGACGCTACCTCCGGCTCGCGGCCGTTGCGATTCTTGGCGGCGGTCGCCTTGTTCGGGACGCTGATCTGGGAATTGGCCTGGTCGCTGCCGCGGGCGCGGAACGCCTTGGCGGTCACGCGTTTGGGTGCCGCCCGTCAGGCCACCCGCCGCGCGCAGCCTTGGACACCTTGGAGCGCGGCGCCATGACAATTCCCCACTTCTTGCGTTGGCTCGCGGTTGTGTTGTCTGTCCTGGCCGCACTGTGGTTCTCCCTGGTCTGGTGGGTCGGCCAGGACGCGGCCAAGGCATACGGCGCGGGTGACTATGAGCTAGCTGATGAGCGTTATGGTTTGGCCAACGCGATCACGCCGTTCGAGCGCTGGAAACCCATGTTCGGACAGGGTACAGCCGTACTCGCGTCCGGCAATGACTCGCGCGCGGAAGGGTTGCTCGCGCAGGCGCTGGAACTCACCCCTCCCGCTAAGGAATGCCTGGTCCGTGTCAACTTGTCACTGGCCCAGGAGCGCCAGGGAGATACCGCCGCCGCCGCGGGCCACACCGGTACGGCGGCATCGTTCTACCAAACGGCCTTGAGCACCTTGCGTGACGGTGATTGTCCCGCCCAAGACGAAACCGCGGCCGAGGCGGAACAACGGTTAGAGGAGAAACTCAATCCACCCGAGGAGGAGCAGCCACCGGACCTTCCGTCTGGTACCGACGAGGAAGAAGAACCCGGACAGCAGGGCGGCAGCGGAGGCGAGGGCTCAGGCGATGACCAAGCGCAATCCGGAGACGACCCGGGCGACGCTGAGACCCAAGGTCCTGGCTCCGAGGGTGAAGAAACCCCGGCGCCGGAGCCGAGCGCAGACCCGAACGGTGACCGGCTGGAGCGACTCGAGGACCAGAACCGCGACTCCCAGAGGGAACGCCAGGACCAACTCGATCAAGGAGGGAAGTCCGGCTCCTGGAACACCCCGAACTGGTAATGATGCCCCATCCGGGGCAATTCGGACATAAGATAACTTATCGGCGTTTCAAACTGAAAGGAAGAAACCATGAAATCCCAAACCACAGCACTCGTCCTGATCGAATTCCAGAACGACTTCACTTCCGAGGGAGGCACTCTGCACAGCGCCGTCGAGGCGGTGATGGACGAGACGAACATGCTGGCGAATGCCATCGAAACGGCCAGCGCCGTCCGTGAAGCTGGCGGCACGGTAGTTCATTCGCCGATCTCGTTCGCGGCTGGCTACGGCGAAATCAATGCCAATCCCTATGGGATCCTGGCTGGCGTCGTCGGGTCGAGTTCATTCGTAAAGGGAGGCTGGGGCGCTGAAATCGTCGACGTGCTCAAGCCGAAGGAAGGCGATATTGTCCTGGAAGGCAAACGGGGCTTGGACGCCTTCGGTTCGACCAACATTGACTTCATCTTGCGATCCAAAGGCATCAAGACAGTCGTCTTGGCTGGGTTCTTGACCAACTGCTGTGTCGAATCGACCATGCGAAGCGCCTATGAGCGCGGCTTCGAAGTCATCACCTTGACCGACACCGTCGCCGCCACCAGCGCCGAAGAGCACGCCAACGCGATCAAGTTCGACTACCCGATGTTCTCCAAGCCGATGACGCACACGGAGTTCATCGCCGCCTTGCGGGCTGGCTCGGAGGCGACGGATTCCTCACGCGGCTACTGACTCAGTTTACTGACGTCGTTCACAGAGCGTGGCTGTTTGCGGCCAAGACTTCCAAGACGTGACGGTAGATGCGTCCGGTCGCCCGACTGATGCCCAACTCACAGGTCCGGTTGGCGCTGACGTAGGCATCGAAACGGCCCGGTTCGGCCTCAGCCGCCCAGACCGCCTCGGCCTCGGGGCGAGTCGCCGCTTTCGTCAACTCCGGGTGGAGCATCCCCCTGTCCCCCGCGAAAGCACAACAGCCCCAGGTGGGAGGCACAAAGACGGTCTTAGCGACCAGTCCGGCCAGAGCGATTAGGTCATCTTTGGCGCCAAGCTGGACGGTCGAACAGGTCGGATGGACGGCGATCCCGCCGAGTACACGGTCTATCCGTAGGCGCGGCACGACTTCGTTCAGCACGAAGCTCACCGAGTCGACAACTCGTAGCCGCGAGGCGCGTTCGGCCCGAGTCTCATCCAAGCGGTCGGCCAGGGCTTGAAGGCCGTGGCTGCACGAGGCGGCATCGCACACCACTGGCAGCGCTCCCCCGCCGCTCGCCTGCCAGAGAGCGTCGAAGGTCATCCTCGCCATCGCGTTGGCCCCGGCAGTTAGGCCTTTTGACTCCCAAACCGTGCCGCAGCAAAGCGAACCGATGGGCTTCGGTACAAGTAGAGCGATGCCCGCAGCGCGGCAAAGTTGATCGAGAGCGGCGCCAACCCCCGGGCCGCCTGGCGCTGGCGCGAACAGGGAGTTGACACAACTCGGGAAGTAGGCGCCGGAGACTGGTCCGGCTTGGTCGCCCACCACTCCCCCACGGCGGCGCGTTCCGGGACCCGGCAGGTCGTTCCCGGCCAGCGGTATCCAGTCTTTCGGCAACACTGTCCGCGCGGTCTTGGTTATAGCCGCTAGAACCGGCCCGGGTATTGCCGATGCCGCCACGAGGGCCGCCCGCAGTAGTTCCACAGCCCCTCCCCAGTGCCTGGCCACCAGTGCACCAGCGGCCTGGACAGCAGGACTATGGCGAAGCGACCGCTGAGTTTTCATCAATTTGCCGGTGTCTATACCGACCGGACAGGCGATCACGCAAAGTGAGTCAGCGGCGCAGGTGTCAACGCCATCGTAGGCGAACAAACGTTCTGCTGCGCGCTTGTTGCGCGGCGGTAAGGTGGCGATCGTTCGGAGGGCGGCGATCCTTCCGCGCGGGCTCAGCGTTAGATTCAAGGCGGGACAACTCGGCTCGCAATAGCCGCACTCCACGCAATCGTCGAAGGCTCGGTCGACTCGCGGCATGGTCTTGATGTGCGCCATGTGGCCGCGCTGATCGTCGCTGATAAGTACACCCGGCGCGAGGACTCCATCCGGATCGAACAGGCGCTTGATTTGACACTGGACCTCGTATAACTCATCGCCGAATTGGTGGCGGACAAACGGCGCCATGACCCGCCCAGTACCATGTTCGGCCTTCAGCGTGCCGCCTTCGGCGAGGACCAGATCGACCATGTTCTCAGTGAAATCCTCCAGCCGGTTAAGCTGTTCGGCCTGATCCAAATCAAGGGTCAGCATGAAGTGGATGTTGCCGTCCTTGGCGTGGCCAAAGATCACCGAATCGGCGAATCCGTGCTGGGCGAACAGGTCCGCCAGCCCGGCGCAGGTCTGCGACAACCGGGCCACCGGCACGGCGATGTCTTCGAGCAGAGCGGTGCTGCCGCGCGGACGCGCCCCCGCCACGGCCGTATACAGCCCGTTGCGGGCCATCCACAGCCGATCCCGCTCGGTTGAGCTGGTGGCGAACGCAACTGGTGACGCGAGACGCAATCCACTCAAGGTTCTTCGCAGCGCTTCGGCTCGGTCGACCAACTCGTCCTGATCGCTGGCGCGGGACTCAACCAGTAACGCGGTCTGGGTCGGAGCGGTCACTTGCCCCAGCGGATCGCGACTGTTTCCAGCGCCGCCGCCCACTCCAACGGCAGCGCGTGCGGCGGCGATCGCCGCGGGGTCCATCAGCTCCAACGTCTTGGCGCCCGCGTCGATCAAGCTTTCTAAAGAATCTGTCGCGTCCTCAAGGCGTGCGAACACTAAAAGCGCCGTGGCGGTGTGCGGCTCAACCGGCAAGGTTTCGAACACCACCTTGGAGATAAACCCCAGAGTTCCTTCGGAGCCGACCATTAGATGAGTCAAGATGTCAAGCGGTTCGTCAAAGTCGGTGAACGAATTCAGCCCGTAACCCATCGTG
>JAIRNM010000416.1 GCA_031258055.1 Bifidobacteriaceae bacterium | reverse complement strand
CAGCATGTGTTGCGTCGTGGTCAGATCCAAGCCGAGGGCGAAACTCAACGACAGGTAGTAGTCGCGCTTAGCGACCCGGGTCCCATCCATGATCTGATACCCGTAAGTGCGCGTGATTTTCGCATCCTTGATGACAGAACCGCGTGAACGGTTGGTCCAGCGGAACAAGCCGTCGAAGAAGTCGCGAATATCCGGATCAAGGAATTCTCCCCGCCCGCCATCGGAAAAGTCGGGGAATTGGGTGCCGTTAAGGCGTTCCAGCATAGTCTGGGTGTTGACGGGTGCCGGACTCCCCCGCCCCGGCGATGGGTCTGTCATTGGCGTTTCGCTCCTGGTCAGCGAGAGGGTTCTGGAGACCACAATAGTGTCTGCTCAGCGCAGACCGCCGTTGGCTGGGCCGCTGTTAGCGTATTCCCAACAGCAGTCGAAACACCCGTTCAGAAAGGGAATCAGTCATGAAGACCACCGGCCTGATGAAACCAATAGTTGCCACCGCCTTAGCGCTGGCCCTGCTCGGACTGGGAGCCTGCACCACCTATGCCGAATCACCGCGCGAAGTGGACGGTCAGGCGTCTACCGCCAGCAAATCGGACCAAGCGGGCGAAGCGGACGAATCAGATGAGCTAGGCAGCGAAGGCATAGGCGACCTGGAACTGAGTTGGGCGGGTTACACGGTCGGCTTCGAGTTGATCAGCGATGATCAGGACCTGGTTGTCTCCCTGGACCCAGCCGACGGCCAGTGGATCAAAATCTGCTTCAAGTATCTCGGTGGTGGCTCTGAGGGCGGCTTCACAGACATCTCCGATTTAGTGGACGAAAACCCGATAACCCTTCATCGAGACTCGGATGACACCGATTACGAGTCCAACGGTTCCGTTGGTGACCTCAGCGTCGCGGGCAGCGGCGACATCAGCGACCTAACCATCGATGAAGTGCAGGAACGCTTCTCAATCCTGTTTGACGTACCGGCCAGTTCGGCGCTGGGGGACTTCTCTCTGGATTTGGGATCCGGCGAATTGACCCGGCTCGAGCCCTACATCTCCGATGAATACCAGGCCGAGATTGACGACCTAATCGGCGGCCGCGAATCTGGCTCGAATCCGCCAGCACTCAATCCGCGGCGGGAAGATGGTTCGCGATTATGAGCGTTGACGGGACCCATTCGACCCGTTCGCCAGGCTCGACGCCGCCAAATCCGCAGATCATTCAGCTAAGTATGGCAGTTGAACAGGCCGACCCATGGTCCGCCGGCCCAGATGTTCGCCGGTAGGATTTCTAGGGGTTCCAGCGGGGACTGGCCCAATTGAGTTAGGTGATGAGAGGAACCGTCATGCGAATTGGAGTGCTCACCGGCGGGGGGGACGTGCCCGGACTGAACGCGGCGATCAGGGCCGTGGTGAAACGGGCGGAGATGGAGTACGGGCATTCCGTCGTTGGCTTTAGGAACGGCTGGCGGGGAGTAGTCGAAGGCGACCTTGAGGCTCTCACCCGCGACGATGTGCGCGGAATCCTCCCGCGCGGCGGCACCATGTTGGGCACCGCCCGTTACCATCCCCACAAGAACGAAGGCGGGATCGAAGGTGTCCTCTCCACCCTTGAGGCGGAACGGGTCGAGGCGCTGGTCTGCATAGGCGGCGATGGCACACTCAAGGCGGCCAACAAAGTGGCCAAAGCGGGCGTCAAACTGGTCGGTATTCCTAAGACCATTGACAACGACGTGGAGGGGACCGACCTGTCGATCGGCTTCCACACCGCTATCAACATAGCGACAGAAGCGATCGACCGGCTTCACACCACCGCCGAGTCGCACAACCGGGTGATGGTGGTGGAGGTTATGGGACACACCGTTGGTTGGATCGCCGTCAACGCCGGTATGGCGGGCGGCGCCGACTTGATAATTACCCCGGAACAGCCCTTCGACATTGAGGAGATCGCCCGCTTCTTGAAGCGCCGCCACCGTTCGCACGCCAGCTTCTCGATTGTCGTGGTGGCGGAAGGCGCCGAGCCGGCTGAGGGCACGGGCCTCGATTTCTCCACCCAGGTGGATGAGAAGGGCCGGATCATAGCCGGATCGATCGGTGAGCGGCTAACAGTCGAATTGAAGGAACGAACCGGGTTCGACACCCGGCTGACGGTGCTCGGCCACGTCCAGCGCGGCGGCACCCCCACTCCAACCGACCGGATCCTCGGGTCGCGTTTCGGCGTGGCGGCGGTCGATGCCGTGTCAGCCGGCAACTTCGGCGTCATGACGGCCGTGCGCGGAGAGAACATTGTCCTAGTCCCGCTCGATGAGATCGCGGGCAAAGTCAAGCAGGTGCCAGCCGACCTGGTCGATGTCGCGCACGCCCTCTGGTAAACCTAATCTCGGGACGACAAAAGGATGCCGCTTACGCGGGCAGCGAAATGCGCCGAATAGATGCGATGACTCTGGCCGAGTAATGGTTATATGACTCGTGATGACAACTGAAGCTACCCCTCGTGTGACCGCCCGCGATCGCTGTGATCGCTGCGGCGCCCGCTCCTATTTCCGGGCCACTCTAATGTCTGGCGAGCTGTTCTTCTGCGCCCATCACGGGCGCGAATTGATGCCAGTTCTATCCCAGCAAGCCCTCCAAGTCGATGACTACACCGCCGAGCTAACAACAGCGGATGCCTAAAGGCGGGAAGCCGAGCACGGTTCTTAGCCTAGGACGGCGGCCTTCCCCGCCGCCGTCCTAACCAAACAGGTCTGGCGCGACCATTTCGCTGGGCAAGGGATATTGGTTGAAAATACAGCCGTGCAAGCCCTTCGATTGCTGCATCATGAGCGGGGCGATCTCGCCCGGGCCGGGACAACTCGAATGATTGTGGTGGCCAAGCCAATGGCCTACTTCGTGGTTGACTACCATCGCCCGGTACATCTCGACCGGCACATCGTCCATCACCCCGGCTGGGGCTGACTCGACCCAGCGCAATTCATTGATGATGATGTTCCGGTCGATCGAACACGACAAACCGGTGGAACAGATCGGCGAGAAACTCGGCACCTGCGAGTCTTCCGTCAACCAGATGGTGATCAAGCCGCCGGATTGAACGCGCTTGAACTCAATGCCCGCCCCTGGCCACCCCTTCGGGTCGGCCAGAATGTCCGCGACTTCGGCGGCAAATGACTCAAGGTCAGCTTGGACATTCCCTTTCGCCGCGATCTCGTAGGTAACGGTCGCTCTAACGGGCACCGGCCTGCTGGCGGCCGAGCCGTCGGATGGGGGGCTGGAAGCGGCTGAGCCGTCTGCTGCGGCGTCCTTGGACGGCATCGGCGTGGCGGGCGGTCTTCGTTTAGGCAGAGCGATGGCCGGAAGCTCGCGATAGTTCCCGTCCGAAGACACCGCTCCAGTGGAATCAACCGAGGGTGATGGGCTGGGCGAACGGTCGCTGACACCGACGCCAGCTTGGCCGGAGGACGGCCAGACATAAGTCGCCCCCCAGACGATGAACACCAAGGCAAGACCGGTGAGCGCGCCCAGCACCGCCGACTGCCGGACTGCGGGAACGCGTGAAGGCTTGTCCGTCACCCTAATCAAGGTAGTCGCGTAGCACCTGTGAACGCGAGGGGTGGCGCAGTTTCGACATCGTTTTGGACTCGATCTGTCGAATGCGTTCGCGTGTCACGCCGTAGACTTTGCCGATTTCATCGAGGGTCTTCGGCTGGCCATCAGTCAAACCGAAGCGCATTGAAACAACACCGGCTTCGCGTTCTGACAGGGTGTCGAGGACAGCGTGCAACTGTTCTTGCAGGAGGGTGAAGCTGACCGCCTCGGCTGGTACCACCGCCTCCGAGTCCTCAATCAGGTCGCCAAATTCGCTGTCTCCATCCTCACCTAATGGAGTGTGCAGAGAAATCGGCTCACGACCGTATTTCTGCACTTCAGCGACCTTTTCTGGGGTCATGTCGAGCTCTTTGCCGAGTTCTTCGGGCGTCGGCTCACGACCGAGGTCCTGGAGGAGTTGGCGTTGGACCCGGGCCAGTTTGTTGATCACCTCAACCATGTGCACGGGAATCCGGATGGTCCGCGCCTGGTCAGCCATGGCCCGAGTGATGGCCTGGCGGATCCACCAGGTCGCGTAGGTCGAGAACTTGAAGCCTTTGGTGTAGTCGAACTTCTCAACCGCCCGGATCAACCCGAGGTTGCCCTCTTGGATCAGGTCCAAGAACAGCATCCCCCGGCCGGTGTAGCGCTTCGCCAGCGACACGACCAGACGGAGGTTAGCCTCGAGCAGGTGATTCTTGGCCCGCCGTCCATCATTCGCCAGCCACTCCAACTCGCGCCGCAGTTTCGGCGCCAGTCCTTTTTCGACAGCCAGCTTCTCTTCCGCGAACAGTCCCGCCTCAATCCGCTTCGCCAAGTCGACTTCCTGCTCGGCGTTCAGCAAAGCGACCTTGCCGATTTGCTTGAGGTAGTCCTTAACGGGGTCAGCCGTCGCTCCGGCCACTTGGACTTGGACGGCGGGGGCGTCGTCTTCGTCGGCATCCGAGAACACGAAGCCAGCGCCTTCGTCGTCTTCGTCCTCAGTGATAACCGCCGCGTCTGCCGGTGGGTCCTCCAGTTCCAGTTCCGCTTCATCCGGTTCGGCCAGTTCTTCCTCGCTGGCCTTCTTGGCCGCCCCGCGCCGCACTGGTTTGCCAGCTTGGGCCGATGCCGTCGCCCCGGCCCCGCTTCCAGCCTTCGGTTTGTCTGCGGTCGCCTCAGATGGCTCTGCCTCGGGGGCGGCTGTCTTCGCCGCCGACTGGTCGGTTCCGGCTTTCTTCTTAGCGGGTGCCTTCTTAGCGGACACCTTCTTAGTAGCCGCCTTCTTAGTAGCCGCACCCTGGCTGGAATCAGTCTTGCCTTCGCTCGGTTGGGACTCAGCGACGTCCGTCTCGGTCGCCGGTGTCTTAGCGGACGCTGCTTTACGGGAAGCGGTCTGGGCCTTGCCCGCCGCCGCCCCGCTGGCTCCAGCCGACGCTGTCGTGACAGTCACGGCGCGGTCGGCTGCGGCTTTAGTCGTTGTCTTGGAGGTTGTCGGCGCCGTCTTGCGAGCGGCCGTCTTCGTCGCTGGTTTGGCGGTGCCGACAGCAGCCTTGGCCGCCCCGGACCGCCGAGCGGAGGCTTTCGCCGCTGTTTTGGTTGTGCTGGCCGTTGGCTCAAGGTCCACGGCCTTGGCGGATCGGCTAGCGGCACTTGCCCCAGCCGAGGATGGCGATGTAGCTTTCGCCACGTACCTACTCCTTAATCGTCTGTATTATGCAACTACCGTGGCCGGTTATCAGCCACCCGCCGAGACACCCAGTGGCATGTCGGTGGGCATGACGCGATAAACAGGAGGCGCACGGAATCCCGGTAAGTATAACGACACTGGCGACCGTTTTGTTTCCACCGACGCGCCTAAGAAGCCGATTGCCCCGGAAACCGGGGTTAGAAGGGGTTTCGCTTTTCTAGCGCGGCGGGGAAGATGCCCCTGGCGACCAGGGCCTGGATTAGGCCGCCTAGGCGGGGACTGGAGACGCAATCGGCGCCGGCCTTAGCCCATTCGTCGGCAGCGGCGCCATTGCCGTTCCACCAGTGCCAGGCCGCTCCCAGCGCGTAGACGGCGCCCCGGCGCCGGGGCATCAAGTGGGCGGCGACCTGTTCGAGGAGAGCCAGGCCCGCCCGCGTCTTCGTCTCATCGACTCCCGGCGAGGTCCAGGGATCGAAGACGTCGGCAGGTATTTGGTCGGCGACAATTCGCCGGGGCGTGTCTTCCGGTGTCAAGAAGACTGTTGCCATGACACTGTCCCGGCCGACCGGATCAGTCAGGAGGGCCGCGATCCGGCCCAACTGGGCAGCCGGGACCGCGGTGTCCAGACGGTCGATTAGCCGCCTATGCCAGCTCTGCCAGACTTCCAGGCCGGTTAACCGCCAGGCTTTCAACTCAGCGGGGCTCAGGGCGAGGGATCGGTCGGTCGCGCGTCGCTCGGCTGTCCGGGCGGCCTTGCGGGCTATGGCCGGCGCGAGTTCGATCGTGGCGAGGTCTTCGCGCCGAGCGCGGGGAGCCAATCCGGCCAGCACGGCAGCGGCCGCGCCTCTGGTCGCTTGGAGGTCGGCCGGTCCGTAGATCGGGCCGAAGACCCGCTCAATCGCTGGATCAACCTGTTGGCAGGCTTGGCTGTTCACATCCCAGCAGCCGGTCACCGCCAAGCGCTCGTTGATCGCCCGGCACCATTGCCAAAAGGCCGCGTCGTCTTGGATGGCTGGCTGGTCGGCGTAGCGAACAACGAAAGCTGCCTGCGCCCCCGAGCCCGCCAGCCGCGCCGCTTGATCGCGGGCGAAATCGGCCGGGTCGGTCAGGTCCAAGGCGATCCGGTCCACCCGGATCACAATGCCTAGGCGCCCCCTGGGCGGGTGCAGCCCCGCCACGATCAAACTGTCGCTGGGCTCATAGCCGATCCGAGATCGCAGGATAGCCACGACATCAAGACCACTGGCTTTGTTCACGGTGTAGGCAGGTGCGCTCATGCACCCACTTTGACGCCCATCTCGCCAGCCCGCGGGAGAACCCCCGACAAGTCTGTGGACTAACACTTATCGGCCAAGTTACCGGCCATCTCGTGGGGTGCCTCTAGATCACTTGGGGTGCCTCTGGCTGTCGCCGCTTTTGAAACCCAACCGGAGGCAGACCGCCTCCGTCGCCGCGCTCGACGTGACGGTGTAGAAATGAACGCCGGGAGCCCCGCCCGCCAGCAGTTCGCGGACCAAGTCGACGGTCCAGTCCAACCCAGCACGATCCCGTTCGCCCAGATCGTCCGTCCCATCGAGGAGCTCCGCCAGTCCCCTCGGCAAGGGCGCACCGGAAAACAACTCAAGTCTTTCGCGTCGCACGGACCGGCTGAGCGGCATTATTCCCGGGACTATCGGCAGACTGGCCCCGGCTTGCCTGGCGCGCTCCACTAAGCCGAAGTAGGCGCCAGCGTCTAGCACCACTTGCGAGAGGGCAAAATCGGCGCCAGCCGCTTGTTTGCGGGCTAGGACGTCGGCATCGTGCGCTAAGGAGCGGGCCGACGGGTGGCCGTGCGGAAACGCTGCCACACCAATCGGCTGGTCCGTCAGCTCGCGGACTAGCGCCACCAACTCGCTGGCGTAGGTCAGGCCGCCTGGCGTGGGCTGCCACTGAGCGCGGGAGCCGCCCGGCGGATCGCCGCGCAGGGCCATGAAGCCCTCGGCGCCGTCAGCCAGGAACTGGCCGATGATCCGGGTCAGGTCGTCGCGCGAATGCCCGGCCAGCGTCAGATGAGCTAGGCGTGGGGCGTCGCTGACGGTCGCCAAGACGGCCAGAGCCCGGGCCGAAGCTTCCCGGCGCCCAGCGGCCCCGCCGCCCGCGCCGTAGGTCACGGACACGAAGTCAGCCCCTAAAGCCGTTAGCCGCGATGCCCGCTCCGCTAGCGGCCCGAAATCCGCACCATCCCGGGGCGGATAGAACTCGAATGACAGCGAGGGTTCAGGCCGTCGGATCGCATTGAGCATTCGCATCCGGCCAACTTACCGTGACGGCTGGGGCGGCCACCAGCCTATTCACCCATTGGGATGACGTCATGTGATGCGCGACACAGCTAGGCTTTAAACCGTGGCGCTAAAGGACCAGCTTGAACGCTCCACGAAATCTCCGCCGCCCCCCGCCGAGCCTTTCGTGGCGGCGGTGGCCGCGACAAACCCGGTTCATTCGTCTGGGCTCGACTTCTTCAACCGTCTGGGTGAATTCGTCCAACTGTCTGAACACCAACGTGACGTCCATCTGGCCAACACCGTCCAAACCTTGTCAATGTACGGCTTTCCGCCTCTGTTCGGGGCTGACGGCGTCAACCGGGCGCGGGAGGGTTCAAACCAAGTCGTCACCCGATTAACCGGCCTGTCCTACTTCATCCACGGCGGAGCGGCCGGGCAATCCGCGCTGCCAGAGCACCGGATGGCGCTGGTGGCGGCGGCCAGCGAAATGTACATGGACGCCTCGCTCATCCACGACGATCTGATGGATCGCTCCGACACCCGCCGCGGACGCCTCTCCCTTCACCGCCATTTTGAGCAAGTCCACCAAGAATCCGGCTGGGTCGGCGATGCCTACCGGATGGGCACCTCGCTGGCGCTGATGATAGGTGACGCCCTCATGGTCGCCTCCGACAACGTTTTCCGCGAAGGCCTCCAAAAGCTGCCCCGCTCAGTTCATGGTGAACAAGTTGAATACATGGTTCGCCTGCACGAACTAACCCGAATCGAGCAGTTGATGGGCCAGTCAATGGACACCGTGCTGCCCTATCTGCCGGATATGGATGACCCAGAGAAGATCATCCAAGGCGCTCTGGACACGATCAAGACTAAGTCCGCCCGCTACTTGGCCGGCACGCCGTTGGCGATGGGCGCCGCCGGGGCCGGGGCCGGGCGCCAAGCGGCGGACATCATGATGCGAGTCGGGTTGATCCTAGGCGAGGCCTACCAGCTCAAAGATGACCTGATTGGGGCGCTGGGCGACCCGGAAACCTCCGGCAAACCAGTTGGCCAGGACTTGATTGAAGGCAAACGCACCGTCCTGGTGGGCTTGACTCTCCGACTGCTCGGACCTAAACAACGCAAGGCTTTCGTCGGAGCTTTGCTTCGGGGCGACGCCCCGCCGGTCGAGGCGCGTGTCCGCCATTTGCAAGACGTCATCCGCTCGTCTGGAGCGGTGGAGTTACTTGAAACGATGATTGATGACCGCCGCCGCCGCGCTTTCGCGGCCTTGCAAGACGCCCACCTGGATGATGAGGCCCGAGCCGCCGTCCGCGAGACGGCCGACTGGTTCCTGGCCCCGGCCCACACCTGACTAGTCTCCAGGCCCGCGCCGGCCCGGACTGCCAGGTGCTGCGACGGCATCGCCGCCTGTTTTGCGCCCATTCGTTCGACCTGGCTCGGCGCGTGACTACGCCTTGACCCCGCCCAACCCGTAGACTCGCGCATGTGGCTGCGACCCCATCCGATTCGATCCTCGGCCAAGTTATAGACGGCCGTTACCGGATCGATTCACGGCTGGCGCGCGGCGGCATGGCGACCGTTTACCAGGCCACCGACCTGCGCTTGGACCGGCCTGTCGCGGTCAAGGTGCTCCACCCCCATCTGGCTGAAGGGCCCAAGTTCGTCGACCGTTTCCGGCGCGAAGCGCGCGCCGCTGCCCGGTTGGTTGACCAAGGCATAGTTGGCGTCTACGACCAAGGCACCTGGGGCGAAGCCCCCTACCTGGTAATGGAGCTGGTGGACGGGCCAAATCTGCGCACGCTGATGGTTTCTTCCGGCCTGCCAACTGTGGGCAAGGCCCTGGATTTCATGATCCAAGTTCTCAGCGCCATAACGGTGGCCCACGCGGCGGGATTCGTCCATCGCGACATCAAGCCGGAAAACATCCTGATCACCCGCGCTGGCAGCGTCAAAGTGGCGGATTTCGGCTTAGCCCGGGCCGTGTCCGAGGTCACCGCCGCTTCGTCTGGGGTTGTGCTCGGCACTGTGGCCTACCTCTCCCCCGAGTTGGTGGCAGAAGGCAAGGCCGACAAGCGCGCCGACGTCTACGCCGCCGGAGTGGTCCTCTTCGAGTTGCTAACCGGCTCGCAGCCATACGTCGCCGACGCCCCCATCCAGGTCGCCTTCCAACATGTCCACGCCGATTTTCCGGCCCCCTCCAGCCGTGTCCCCTGGCTGCCGCGGGAGATCGATTCGCTGGTCCTGGCGCTGACCGCGAAGGAGCCCGACCGCCGACCCGAGGACGCCGCCGCCGCTTTGTCGCTGGTCCGGGCCGTCCGTTCGGCCCTGCCCGAAGAGATCGCCGCACGCGCCCCGGAGATGCCAGCCGCTGCCGGGCCGCCTGGGCCGTTGCCCGATGCCGTCGCGCCCGCGCCCAGCCCCCATCCCGCCTCGCCCGTCTTTCCTGACGCGGCGAGTTCCAGGCCGGGCGGTGTCCAGCCAAGCGATGTACCGCCGAGCGGCCGCCAGCCAAGTGGGGCTGAGCCTAGCGGTGCACACCCGAGCGGTGTCCAGCCGGGCGGTGACCAG
>JAIRNM010000399.1 GCA_031258055.1 Bifidobacteriaceae bacterium | reverse complement strand
TTGCGGCGCTCAGTGTCGATCCGGCCATAAGACGAATCGCCGACTGCAGGTTGCCTTCGATCAACCGGCCCCGGTGGACCGACAGCCCTCGGATGGGCCGCTGGACGTCATCGACCTCGAAGACGGCTCCCGAGTCGAACTCAATGGTGCCTTGGTCGGCCAACTGGCCGCCCGCCTCGGCGTAGAACGGTGTATTATCGAGGATCAGCTCAAGATTGGCGGGCGCGGTCGCCAACTCCACTCCCTGGCCGGCCTTGAGTAGCGCCAGCAGCCGCCCGCGCGACTCGAATTCGGTGTAGCCGGTGAACTCGGTCAGACCGACAGAGCTGGCCAGCTCTTGGTAGAGGGACGTGTCGGCATGGCCGGTCTTCTTGGCGACGGCATCGGCCCTGGCCCGTTCTTTCTGTTCTTGCATTAGCGTCCGGAAGGTCGCCTGGTCCACGCTCAGACCTTGCTCGGCGGCTATCTCCAGAGTCAGGTCGATCGGGAAACCGTAGGTGTCGTGAAGCTGGAAGGCGTCCTTGCCGGAGACGGCCGAACGGCCCGCCGCCTTGGTCTGGTCAATCGCCAGATCGAGGATGACCGACCCGCTGGCCAGAGTGCGCAAGAATGACTCTTCCTCGCCGTAGGCGGTGCCGGAGATCCGCGCCCAATCCTTCTCCAGCTCCGGGTAAGAGGCCTTCATGGCGTCCTTCGAGACGGTCAATAGCTCCGGGAAAACCGGTTCCTCCACGCCCAGCAAGCGGATCGCCCGCACCACCCGGCGCAGCAGCCGCCGCAGGACATAGCCGCGCCCCTCATTTGACGGGGTCACGCCATCACCGATCACCATCAGCCCGGAACGGACGTGGTCCGCTATCACCCGCATCCTGACATCGGCTTCCGGGTCCGCTCCATAGGAGCGCCCGGTCAACTCCTCGACCCGGCGAATGACCGGCACCACTTCGTCGATCTCATACAGATTGGCGACATCCTGGAGCAGATAAGCGACGCGTTCCAGGCCCATGCCAGTGTCGATGTTCTTCTGGTCGAGTTCGCCCAACAGGGGATAGTCGTCCTTGGCGCCGCCAGCGCCGCGCTCAAACTCCATGAAGACCAGATTCCAGATCTCCAAGAACCGGTCTTCATCCACGACCGGGCCGCCATCGGGCCCGAACTGAGGCCCCCGGTCCACGTAAATCTCAGAGCAGGGACCGGCCGGGCCGGGCTGACCGGTGGACCAGAAGTTGTCTTTGATGCCGCGCCGCTGGATCCGTTCGGGCGGAAGGCCAGCCACTTTCTGCCAGAGAGTAGCCGCCTCGTCATCGTCCAAATAGACGGTGACCCAAATGCGGTCCGGGTCGAAGCCTAAGAACCCGTCCGACGGCGGGCCGGTGACCAGTTCCCAGGCGTAGGCAATCGCGCCCTCCTTGAAATAGTCGCCGAACGAAAAGTTGCCGTTCATCTGGAAGAACGTGCCATGCCGGGTGGTTTTTCCAACCTCTTCGATGTCACCGGTGCGCAAGCATTTCTGGACCGAGGCGGCGCGCGGCCAAGGCGGCGGCACCTCCCCCAGCATGTAGGGGATGAACGGCACCATGCCCGCGACCGTGAACAGAAGTGACGGATCTTGACTGATCAGCGAGGCGGACGGGACGCAGACATGGCCGCGTTCCTCGAAATAATCCAGGAAGCGGCGCCGGATCTCGGAAGTGAGCATTGAGACGGGTCCTATTTACGATTCGAGCAGAGTTTCGCGGAGTTCGGCTTCGCGGCTAGCGGCGGCCTGCCGGATTTGGGCGACCACCTCGTTGACGGTCCGCGTGGCCTGGTCCACCCGCTTCGCTATGCCTTCGGGGGAAGCCGCCCGCCGCACCGCCTCAAAGCGCCGGTAGGCCAAGTAGGCCGCCGTCACCCCTAGGCCGATGCCGAGTGACAGCCCCAGCCCCGTCCACCAGATCCGCCTCACTTCAGTGGCCCTTCCGCTTGCCGCGCCGCTCGGAGAAAGTGGTGCGCACGCCGTAAGTAAAGGCCGCCAGTTTGATCAGCGGGCCGCCCAGGGTGGCGGCGAATAGCGCCGTCAGAGCCGAGACGTTCTGCGAGACGTCGGCTGCCGCCGTGGTGATGGTGTCGACTTTCTCCAATTGGGCGTTGGTTTCGGCCACGGTGGTGGCCGCCTCATCCAGAATCGGCACGGTGTGGTCGGTAAACTCCTTGACTGATCGGGTCGCTTCCTTGAAAACAGCGCCCAGCCGGATGACCGGCAGGGCCAAGATGGCGACCAGCGCCACGAAGGCGATGGCCGCGATCAGGCCCGCGACTTGTCCCAGGGTGATCATGGCTTTCCGCCTCTCCGCCTTAGCTCAGCGTGAGTAGTGCTCAACAACTAGCTGGACGTCACAAACGATGGGCACTTCGGCCCGCTTCGGAGCCCGCACCAACTGCGCGCGCAACCGTTCTAAGTTCACATCAAGGTATTCCGGGATCTGCCAGACCTGGGCGTCGCGGTGCGCGCCAGCGGCGGCCACCTGGAACGGCACCAAAGGCTGCGATTTCGGCTTGATCATGATGACCTGGCCGGGCTTGACCCTAAATGACGGCCGGTCCACCAGCTTGCCGTCGACCAGCACATGGCGGTGAACCACAACTTGGCGGGCCTGGAAGATTGTGCGCGCGAAACCGGACCTGAGGACTAGCGCGTCGAGCCTGACCTCAAGTAGCTCAACCAGCGCTTCACCGGTCAGACCTGGCTGCTTGCGGGCGTCTTGGAAGGCCCGGACGATCTGCTTCTCACGCAAGCCGTACTGGGCGCGCAGGCGCTGCTTCTCCCGCAGCCGAACGGCGTAGTCCGATTCGGTCCGCCGCCGCCCGCGGCCGTGTTCGCCCGGTGGATAAGGACGGCGGTCGAAGTATTTGACTGCCTTCGGTGTCAGGGCCAATCCAAGGGCCCTCGATTCGCGCACCTGGCGGCGCGCACGACGCACTGATGTCATCGCTTGGTTACTCCTGTTCGTGTTGTCTGCGAAACGCGCCTACCGCTCAGCTAGAAGCAGTGGACGTGGGGCCAACACAAGTGGCTAAGGCCCCAGGGCGCCCGCATGTGGGCGCACCAAGCGGCTACTCTACCATTCCCAATAGAACCGATGGGGACAGGTTCAGCTTTCGCCGCGGCGGGCTCGCAGCGACGCCAGAGCCTCATCCAGGAGCTGGGCGCCGTCTTTATCGGAGCGGCGCTCCTTGACGTAAGCGAGGTGCGTCTTATAGGGCTCGTTGCGGGGCGGCGCCGGTGGATTGAGCGCGTCCATTCCAGCCGGGAAACCGCAACGCGGGCAATCCCATTCGACCGGCACGGTAGTGCCAATATCATCGACAAAACTTGGGCGCGTTTCGTGCCCGTTCACACACCAGTACGACACTGTGACGCGGGGCGCCGCTTCGCCCCGTTCTTCTTCTCCCATCGGTCCCGCGCCTACGCGCGAACCCCGGATAGCGCTTCCGCCAGCCATGATGCTGCCTCCTAATGACTCTGGCTCAAGAACCGAACTTGTGGATCAACGACAGAGCCAACACCACTGTGATCCAAACAATTCCCACGATGACCGTAAAAACATTGAGATTCTTCTCGGCCACGCCGGACGAGCCGAGGTTGGAGGAGAAGCCGCCGCCGAACATGTCGGACAGGCCGCCACCTTTGCCTTTGTGCATCAAAATCAGCAGAATCAGGAAGGCGCTAGTGAGTACCAAGATCACCTGGCAGATTATGGTCAATACGGTCACGGCGGCTAATCCTATGCCATGTAGAAGGCCCCACGAAATCTCATCCCTATGGCCCCACTCCGCGAGCTGTCCTCCCAAGGTTGGACATTTCGCGGGGACCCCGGGCCAGTCGGATCATTCCGTGGCGGGACCTAGAGGTCACGCAGAGTCGGGTTGTTAGTCAAAGTCGCGGTGGCCTATAGGTAGTCGAGGAAGCGGCAAATGCGGGCGAACTCCTCCGGGTCGAGCGAGGCGCCGCCGACCAGCCCGCCATCGACATCCGCCTCAGACATGATGGCGGCCACATTCGAGGACTTGACCGATCCGCCGTACAGGATACGAATCGCCTCCGCCGCTTCAAGCCCATACAAAGACGCGAGTCGCTCGCGGATAGCGCCGCAAACCTCTTGGGCGTCCCCGGGCGTGGCGACCTCGCCGGTGCCGATCGCCCAGATTGGTTCGTAAGCGATCACGGCCCGGGCCGCCAGGTCAGGCGGCAACTCCGCGAAGACGGCATCGATCTGGGCCAAGGTGTAGGCGACATGTTCACCAGCCTTGCGGATAGCCAAGGGTTCGCCCACGCAGATGATCGGCACCATGCCGCCACCGAGGGCGGCAAGCGCCTTCTCCCCCACTTCCTGGTCGGTTTCGCCATGGTACTGGCGCCGCTCCGAATGGCCCACCACCACATAGGAGCAACCCAGTTTCGCCAACATACGGGCGGAGATCTCGCCGGTGTAAGCGCCGTCTGGGTGAACCGACACATCCTGGCCGCCGTAACGGATCGACATGTTGTCGGCATCGGTCACGGTCTGGACCGAACGCAGATCGGTGAAGGGCGGCAGGACCGCACCTCGACCTTGTCGTAAGAGAAGTTGGCGTCTTGGAGGGCCCAATGCAGGCGTTGAACGGTGGCGGCGGCCTCAAGATGATCCAGGTTCATCTTCCAGTTGCCAGCCATCAGGGGTATGCGGGTCATTGTTTGTTCCTACGCTTCCAGTACGGCCAGACCGGGCAGGGTCTTGCCTTCTAACAGTTCCAGCGACGCTCCGCCACCGGTTGAGATATGGCCAAAGCCGGCTTCCGGCAGACCGAGGATCCGCACCGCCGCAGCCGAATCGCCGCCGCCGACCACCGAGAAACCGGCCGAATCGACCATCGCCTGGGCCACGTCACGAGTGCCGTGGGCAAAGACGGGGAACTCGAAGACACCCATCGGCCCGTTCCAGACAATTGTGGCGGCGTCTCGGATCCGGGCCGCGAAAGCCTTACGCGAATCTGGTCCAATGTCTAGGCCCATCCAGCCTTCTGGGATGGCGGACGCGGCCACATCATAGTGGGCGGCGTCGCGGTCGAACTTCTCGGCCACAACGATGTCGGTGGGCAACACCAGGTCCACGCCCTCGGCTGCCGCCCGCTCCAGGTAGCCCGCGACCGTGTCGATCTGGTCTTCCTCCAGCAGCGACTCGCCGACCGGATAGCCTTTGGCGGCCAAGAAGGTGAAGACCATGCCGCCGCCAATCAGCAAAGCGTCGGCCTTCGACAACAGGTTCCCGATCACGCCCAGTTTGTCGGACACCTTGGAACCGCCCAACACCACCACATAGGGCCGAGCCGGGTTATCGGTCGCT
>JAIRNM010000312.1 GCA_031258055.1 Bifidobacteriaceae bacterium | reverse complement strand
GAGGTAACCCGCCAGACGGCCGTCGGACTGACGATGGCCCAACCCTTGCCCGACGGCCCTGGCGGTGAAAAGGCGCCGACTATTCCCCAACCGCCGGCCGGGCTCTACCAGTACGGCTTCAGGATCAAGATCAAGGGCGTCTTATCGCAGACCCAGGACTTCTTGACCAGGATCCAGGAAGGCGAGCGGATGTTTCTGGTGACTAGCGTCCAGCTTGAACCTGACTCGGACGTTGGGTTTGGCGAGTTAACAGATGTTGCCGAGTACACCATTGATGGCTACACCTACGCCTTGATTCCACCTGAGCAGATCCCCCCATCCTCGGCCGAGGGAGGGGAGAATGACCAATGACAAGGGCCGCGAGCGCGAAGCGCTGTGGGCTCAAAGGATCTGGACGGTGGTAGCGGCCGCGGCCGCGGGGATAGCGGTGGTGGTGACACCGCTGGTTGCGCCTGTGGCGGGGGCCGCTCCGGTACCAGCCGGAGCCCCTGCCGCTCAGCCGATCGCCGCCCCGGCTGTCGTAGAAGAGCCGGGCACAGTTGGGCCGTCGGAACGAAAAGACCGGCGCGCGCGCACCACCGGCATGACTGTCGCAGCAGACGGGAACCTGTACTTGTGGGGCTGGGGCATCTGCGGGGCTGACGGCACAGAGAAGCGATACGCGAGCGACCCGGGCTGCGAGGACCACTACGTCCGCATGTTCGCAGGGACGATGCCGGCCGACAGCCGGGCGCCTTATACAGTCGAGGGATTGCCCGAGGGCGCCATCGAGGAGATGACGGCCCAGAAATACAACTTCAACGCTCTGGACGTCGAAGGCTACGTTTGGGGTTGGGGTTCAATCACGAACGTCGACGGTACTGGCGGTTCGAACAACCCCTGGAGCGCAAACGACCATCCCCGTAACAACAGCACTGAAACCGCGGTGAAGTTCGGAGAGGACCACGGGTCGTCTTTCCCGCCCAAGCGTATTCGAATCGGCACGGCTTGGGATCTGTCCTGCCGCGAGGTCGGCAGCAGCACCATCAAGGTCAACTGCGGCCCAGTCGTGGGTTCTGACCGAGACGATCTCAAGAGAAGAGGCGAATACCTGGGGCAGAACGACCCGGTGACCATGCTGTCTAGCACCGAATTCGCTGGCGCCGCTGTCACCAAGAGCGGGCGGATCTACTCCTGGGGCGGCCGGAACTGGGGCGGCGTGGCCGAGGGCGCAGAAACCGAGGCCGGACACGAATGGGGCGAGAACAGATACGGCGCCGTGGAGGTGCGGTTCCAGGGTCTGGCTGGTCCCGACCCGAACAACAAGCCGGTCCAAATCCTGGGCGGTTACCAGACCTTCTGGATCCTGATGGAAAACGGCGAGGTCTGGTACTTCGGCGGTAACAACATGAGCGGTAACCTGGGCTGGGATTCGGAGTATGAGCGACCCGTGAAAGACACGGCGGAGTGCGCGGGCGTGAATTATGCCTGGTCGAACGCGGAAGAGACTTGTCACGACCAGCCTGTCACCTTCTCCGGCCGCAAATACAACGACCCCCCTGACGACGGCGAGCCGCAAATCGCGGTCAAGTCGAAGGCTCTGTCTGAGTGGTTCCGGACGAATAACAAAGACGAGTTCATTGTCCAGGTCCATTCCGGCACCGCCTTCGGGGCTGCCTTGCTGTCGACCGGGCGGGTCCTGACCTGGGGCAGCACCAAATCGAACATTTACTACCAGGCTGGCGCGATTGGCCGGAGGTGCGCTGGCGACGGCGCTGCGCAGGAGTTGTGCGCTCACAGTCCCCGCGACTTAGACTTTGGCGGCCTGTCGGCCAGGCCCCACATAGTCAAGATGTCTTGTCAGTACACTGGCGCCGCGGCGCTGGACGACAAGGGCAATCTTTACGGCTGGGGCGGACGGCACACCAGTTGGGAGAACTACCCCGACCGCTGGAAAGGCTGGTATGGCCAGTCCAGTGCCACCGCCGGTAGGTGGGACAAGGATCTTCTGGCGGGCTCAACCGGGGTATCACATGAGAATTTTACCGGTCGGTTCGTCTCGGGCTTTGTTGGCGGTGGCGCCGTCATCAGGGTGGCGACCAGAGTCAGAGACTTTCAGGACGGCCAGGGCTATACGGGTGGGTGGGATCAGGACGGCAAGCAGTGGGGGCGGGGCTGGAACCGGGTCGGCGCGGTCGGTCACACCGGCACCAACTGGGGATTTGGCAACCTCGATAACCGGGCGCGAGACGAAACCCGGACACGCTGGGTGTGGTTCTCTGAGCCGCAGTACGAGGACTGCTTCGTCGAGGAGACCAGTGGCTGGGAAAACCTGGACTTGACCGATGAGGCCGCTGAAGAGATTATCTTCAACAGCAAAGAAGTCACGTACAAGGGCAACAACCGGAAATACAACTGCGCGGACCTCAACGCGAAGAACGCGTCTGACCAGTGGCTACACCGGTTTACCCTTGAGCAGTGCTTGGAGGGAAAGTGCAAGGGACCGTCATCATGACAAATCAACCAATCGACCCGACTACTGACATGCTTTCGGTTCTTGGACGACGCATGGAAGGGAAATCGAGCACCTGATGCAACCACCCAACATTCTGGCTGAGTCTGGGCTGGACCGGCTCAGCGACTTGGCCAGCTTCCCCAACCTGGAACAGATCGGCATAATCCTTCTGCTCGTGGCCGTGGTCGGGCTGATTGTGCTGGCTTCGATGCTCAAAGGCGTCAAGTCGCTGCGTTCAGCCATGGGGGAGTTGACAACTCAACTCCGCCAGGCAGCGCCCACCCAGGCGGTCGCTTCTCTAGCTGCCGCTCAAGGCGCCGCCATGGCAGTCGGCCTAGAGGGACCGGGCTACGCGCCGCCGCTGCCCGCTGAGGTTCCTGGGTCGGCTCTGGCGGTGCCGCCGGCGGGACCGCCCGTCCAGGCGGCCGTGCCGTTCGCGGCCGTGTTAGCCGAGCCTGGACCCGAACCAGTCCCGGCGCCCGCGCCGACTCCTATTCCGACTTCTGCCTCGACTGGATTCGGGCCGCCGGACCAGGCGGCTGGACCGGTCGAAGCGGTCGCAGTGGCCCCCGTGCCGTCGCCGGAGGCGCCGCCACCAACCGCGTCGGCGGCGCTGGTCGACTCCGGTGCCCTGCCCAAGGCCCTCAGCACCGCTGCCCGGCGCGAGATCTCGCTGGTCGGACGGGCACTGAAGATACTTGACGAGTTGGAGCAATCCGAAACCGATCCGGACAAGCTTTTCTCACTGTTCGCCCTCGATAACTTGATGGCGCGGATGCGCCGCGGTTCGGAAGCGCAGATGATTCTGGCCGGTCGCGATCCGGAGCGTTCGGTGCGCGAAGCGCTGTCCGTCTCGGACGTGATCCGGACCGCCTCGTCACAGATCGAACACTACGAGCGGATCAGGATTTCGCTTGACTGGGATCCGATGATCCCAGCCTATGCCGTGGTCCCCGCCGCTCATCTGATCGCTGAACTGCTGGAGAACGCGACCGGCTTCAGCCCCGAAGGGGCAGTCGTTGAGGTTGGCAGCTCTAACCACTCCGGTGATGTGGTGTTGACCATCTCCGACACTGGTGTGGGAATGACCCCGCAGGAATTGGCGGCCGCTAATCGGATGATGCAGGTCGGCGGTAACCCAGATGACCTGACGCACGGCCGCCTGGGGGTCGCAGTGGTAGCGCGGCTGGCTGGGCGCCTCGGCGCCGCGGTTAGCTTCGCTCCAGGTCAGGGCGAGGATGGCAACGGCACTACCGCCATCGTGCGCATTCCGGCCCGACTGGTAGACGAACACCCGGCGCAGCCCGGACTGGCCGAACCAGAAGCTGAGCCAGCTTTGCCGCCGCAGCCGAAGCTTGAAGAATCGGCCGTTGAGGCAGCCCCCTCCCCCGAGGAGTCGTTCCAACCAATTCAGGTCGCG
>JAIRNM010000283.1 GCA_031258055.1 Bifidobacteriaceae bacterium | reverse complement strand
TGGTGGCTCGAAGCGGCATCGATCCGCTGACCTTCCGCTTTTCAGGCGGACGCTCTCCCAACTGAGCTATCGAGCCCTGGGTGACAGTCCAGACCGGTCGAAACCAGCCTATTGAACTGTCCGCGACCCCGACGGGACTTGAACCCGCGACCTCCGCCGTGACAGGGCGGCGCGCTAACCAACTGCGCCACGGGGCCAGACCGCGCGAAAAACGCGCGGTCTAAAATCATGCCATTTACTAGGCGCGCTGTCCAATCGCTGAGCGGATAGCGGGGCTTTTGGAGTGGTTCAGACTAGCTCAACCCCGGCCTCGGTGAGGCGCTGGCGGGCAGCCGCACCCAGTTCAGGCGAAACCGGTTCCGTCAGGTCGCAGATGACGCGCGCGGAAAAGCCCAAACGGACGGCATCTAGAGCGGTTTCGGCCACACAATGCGACTCGGCCAGCCCTACCACGTCAACGGCCTTGACTCCGGCCTGACGCAAGATCGAAGCGAGGTCTTGCCCGGCGGCATCGGCCCCTTCAAAACCGGAGTAGGCGGCGGCGTGCTGGCCCTTCTTGATGGCGACGTCGGCCGCCAAGTCGGCCAGAGCGGGATGGAGTTCGGCGCTGGCGGTCCCGGCCACTCCGTGCGGCGGCCAGGTGTCGACATAGTCCGGCGAGTTGGAAAAATGGGGGCCGGGGTCAATGTGCCAATCCTGAGTCGTGGCGATCAGCGCGTAGTCGGCGCGGTGGTCACGGGCATAAGCGGCGATCCGGGCAGCGACAGCGTTGCCGCCACTGACGGGCAACTCGCCACCCTCGCAGAAAGTTGGCTGGACATCAACAATGATTAAAGCGGTCGTCTTGGGGTGCATAGCCACAGCTTACGCGCTGGGTGGTGCTAACGCAGGCGGCCCTCACCCTACAAAGCTCTCCGATGCTCGTCGCGACTCGCGTAGTTGGACCGGAGGAAAACGTGGTGCGTCGCAAGGCCGAGGATCTGTCCTTGGGATGCCCAAGGGCGGCGGAGCGGTGCGCGACCGGCCGAACGTAAAGCTCACAGGTTGACGCTGCCACCAGGTCCGTTGATAGCGTTCCACAGCGCCGCCTTTCGGCGGTCCGCCGCCAGTCAACGAATTGAGGCCCCAATGAGTACTTCGACCCTGACCCCGCCGGACACCAGCGCTGACCTACCAGCCTGGGCGCACCGAGTTGATCTGGGCGGCGGCCGCGAAATCCGTGAAGCCCGCCCCGACGAATTCCCGGCCGCCGAAGACGTCCTGGTAGGCGCTTTCACGACCGGCTGTTGGGTCTCCCCCGGCTACCAGGCTGGTTTACGCCGTTTAGGGGAACGCGCTCAACTTTTCCACGTTTGGGTGGCGGCGGACGCCGCAGACCAGATCCTCGGCTTAGTCTTGACCCCGCGCTTGCGCTACTGGGACCGTCCCCATTTCACCTTCTCGGTGCTGTCAGTCGGCCCGGCTGGGCGCGGCTTGGGCCTAGGCCGCGCGCTGGTCAGCCACTCGATTGATCTGGCCCGCTCCTACGGCTTTGACCGAATCGAAATCCATTCCAGCCCGCAGATGTCCCGTGCCCACGAGCTTTACTATCGTTTGGGCTTTGTGCGCCGGATTGACCAGGAGACCGGCTTCGTCTCCGAATTCGAGGAGCGGCTGCTCACTTTCACTTACCGGTTGACGGATCCCCTGCCCGCCGACCAGGTGTTGACGGTCCCGCGTTTACCGGCCCCTATCGACGCGAACCCGTTCCGCCATCGCCGTCCGAGCGCCGATCAGCGCGCCACTTGGCCTACCCCGGACGCTGCCGCTCGGTTGGCCGCCGACCGCGCCGCTCGCGTTGAGCGCCGCCTTCAATCCGCTGGTCAACTGACTGGGGCCGACCAGGCTATCGTGGACCGTTTCACCGCCCAGATTTCGCAGGACATCGGCGAGGGCCTGCGCACCGCCGTTTACGCCGAGTCGCCCGATGCCGTCGACTTAGCTCTTCGCCTCGCTTACGCCAGACTCGACTTACTGGAGGCCCGAGTCGCCCGGACCGGCTTTGATTTCCTGTTTGGTTCCGGTCCCTCAAGCGCTGACGTGCTGCTTTTCAGCCTGCTGCTGAGCTTCGATCTGGGCCAGCGAGCGGCTCTACCAGGCTTCGGCCCGGCGGCTGTCGCCTACTGGCCGCATTTGTGGAACCTGGTTCGGCGCGTGCTAGCCCTCGCCGAACTCAGACCGGCCGAACTGGAAGAAGCGGGCTTGAAGGCGCGTTCGGACGGGACCTTCAACGAGCCTTACGGGTCGCTGCCAGAGAACTTTGTGCTTGACGACCCCCGTGCCGCTTGGCTTGAGCCGGTCGCCGGTGTGCGGAAAGGATTGGCGCCGCTAGACCCCTCAGTGTCACCGACACCCTGGAGTGGGCCGTTGGCGCCCGCAGCCCGGCCCGGCCGGGATCTCAAGAGCGAACTGGACAGTGTTGCTGCCGCTTGGCGGGCTGACGCAGGCGAGCCGCTAGATGAAGCGGCCGCTCGGTTTTGGCGGTGGATTGACTGCGACTTGGTGGACGGAATCGACCAATTGGCGGCGGGCGCTGACGCTCTTACCCAGCAGGCTTTGCGGCGGCTGTTCTTCGCTCGTTTGTCCTGGCTGGATGCCCTATTGGGCGGTCAGCCCTATTTGACTGGCGCCGGGCCGACCGCAGTTGACCGGCGGCTGGCACGGCTGCTCGCCATGTGGGGCGAAGACAAACTGGTCGGGTTGACACCGATCGACCCAGTGCTCGCCGACTTCCCTCATCTAGCGGCCTACACCAACCTGGCATAGCCGAAAACGCGGCCATCCCGGTGTTGTCTGGCGCCCGTCGGCGCCGACGTCGGCAGGTCGGAGTTCCATGCCGTGATTCCGTGCCGGGCGCCCAAGGGATTGGCCATGGAGGTCGGGCCACATTTGGCTGGTTCGAGGGCGGCGGCGAAATGACAGACTTGAGCTTCGAAATTCGTTTCATCGGCGGTGGTCCATCCGGCGGTCCTGTCGATACGGCGACACGTTGTCCCTCGGCTGGGCGGCCCCAAACTATCGTCGGTCCCGAATTGAAGTCGGTTGGGTTGCCAGATTGGGCGTCTGATTCGGCGCAGCGAGAGAGACAGTTCTGGGAGTCCGCAGCGGCAGCCGAGCCGTATGACCTGTCGGTCGGCCCCGCATTCGAGCTGGATGACGAAGAGTGGGAGGCGTTCTGGGGG
>JAIRNM010000252.1 GCA_031258055.1 Bifidobacteriaceae bacterium | reverse complement strand
GTGGACGGCCTGCGGGTTGAGTTGCGGCGCAAGGCGATGGTTTCCTTGCGCCTGCATGTTGAAGCAGACGGATCAGTCTGGATGGGCCTGCCCCACCACACCGCCAGGAAAGAAGCGGTGGCGCTGATCCGGCGGCACCGGGCCTGGATAGACCGACGCCTCGCGACCACGTCCGGCCCGGCCGCGGCACCACGGCTGTGGGGTGAACTGATTGAGGGCGAACTGTCTGGCGCTGAACTTGAGTGCCTTTACGAACGCGAACTGCACCAGGCCGCCTCAGGGCTACTGGACCGCTGGGAGCCACGCGTTGGGCGGCGGGCCTCCCGGGTGACCCTGCGCTGGATGAAGACGCGCTGGGGTAGCTGCAACTCGAAAACCGGTCGCGTTTGTCTGAACCTGGCTCTGGCGGCGCTGCCGCCACGCTACCTGGAGCAAGTCGTGGTCCACGAACTCATCCACTTGATCGAATCAAACCACGGGCCCCGGTTCGTCGCCTGGATGGACCGTATGCTGCCGGATTGGCGCGAAACGCGAACCTTGATGCGGCGGATGAAACCCGCACCGCGCCCAACCTGACGTTCTTTCTCCGTTCGGTTGGCGTGGTCAACGCTGGGCGAGCACGATGGCGCCAACCGGGACTTGGGTCTTATCGAGCGTGAGGACACGGGTGATCGCTTCGGCGTCGATCGACGCGACATAACGGGCCTCCACACCAGCCTCGTCCGCCAGCAGGTAGACGTTCTGGGTCATGGCGCCGACCGCCATGTGGCCGAAGGCCTCCTCGCCGCCCGGGATCTTTGACGTGTCCATGACCAGGATCATCAACAGCGGGGCCTTCTTAGCGAAACCCTGGGTGACAAATTCCGCGCGGGCGTCGCCCTCGGACACCGTGGTGAACTCGTTGGTGCGCCAAGAGAACTGGCGTGACCCGACGGCATCGGCCAAGTAGACCGACACGTACGGCTCGGCATGCATAGCCAGTGGGACGACGAAACCCGTGCCCTCGCGGTTCTTGCCGGTCGCCGCCCAGGCCAGCGCCTGCTCGGTGGCCTGATCGGGGGCAGCGCCGCCGAAATCGTCCTGGCCGCCCGAGTGGCGGCGCTCGAGCGCCTGGCCGATCGGGGAGTCGCCGCCAAGGATCTGGTTAGCGGCGATGGCCTCGCGTGCGCCGGGCTCCAGGTTGGGTGAGCGGGTGAACGCAAGGTAGGCGGCCGTCCCCCAGCCAGCCACCCCGGCCGCCCCCAGCCCAATCAACGCAGCGACGGTTATGGCTCTGCTTCTCCTCATGCTTGGCTCCTTAGGCAGTTTGTTCGCAGCCTCGACCGGGCGGACTGGCCGTACTGATGGTATGGCGCGACTGAGTGCCCACGCATCCGGGATGTCCCTGGGATTTCCCCCGGGCTCACCTTAGCCGCCGAATCCGAGAAGCAATGGACACGGGGCCCTCAAGGCGCGGCGGGGTATGCGGGTAGGCTGGTTAGTCCTGCGCCAGTAGCTCAGTGGATAGAGCACCGCTCTCCTAAAGCGGGTGTCGAAGGTTCGAATCCTTTCTGGCGCACCACTAAACACCCGTACGCCAATCCACTATCCCAACCGCATCATCAAGCGCACCCGCCAACTCCAAATCACGCCGCGAAGCCGTCAAAGACTTGAGATACCGCTCTGTCGTAGCCAAACTCCCATGACCCAACCAACGCTGAATACCGGTAGTCGTCAAGCGTGCTGCCGGTATACTGATAATTTAGCGCATAATTACATGTATCGAAAGGCGTATGACCGTGCCTACCTTCACTGTCGCTGAACTCAGCCGTCGTACCAAGGACGCTTTGCGCCAAGCCCAAGATAGCGCCGTGACGATCACAAGTAACGGTCGGGCAACCGGACTGCTGCTGGGAATCGCCGGCCTTGACCCGATCGCCGCACAGAGGCTCGCGATCCGGATTCAAGCTGAACAGGCCGTCGCCGCGCTGCAAGCCGCATCTTCTGAGCGCGGGCTAGATCAAATGGGCGAGGAGCGGATCAACGAAGTCATAGCCGACGTCCGCCGGGAGCGCCATGCGCGCAGTGATTGACACGAATGTGCTCGTGTCCGCCCTGCTGAATCCATCGGGCGCCCCGGCCCGCGTGCTCGCGCTGGTGAATCACGAGAAAGTGACACCCTATTTCGACGCACGCGTCCTCCAGGAGTACCGCGAAGTCCCGACCCGCGACGAGTTTGGGTTCGACCATAACGCCATCCGCGCCGTCCTCGCTGCCTTCACCGCCTTCGGCCAGGCCACCACGCCGCCGCCACTGACTCCTCTAGAGCCTGATCCGGACGACACACCGTTCTATGAGGTAGCCGTAGCCTCGGACGCCATCTTGATCACCGGCAACCTGAAGCACTACCCCGAGGATCCACGGGTACGCTCGCCGGGTGAGTTCCTGAGCCAGTGGACGGGGCCGTCCTCCTAGATGAGGCCGCCTTCGCGCTGATCGCGTCGTCATGACTTTGACCGGCACCACCATCGGCGAGACCCTGACCTTCGTAGAGGTGTGTATCAGTTCTTGAGCCGACCTTGAGTAGGGATCGCGGTTAGACGCAATGCCTAACAGACACCAGCCCATTCGTCGAAATCTTCCGGGCTCGGGTCTCGGCCACGATACTCGTCTTCCCATTCCTCAAAGAATTCGTCGGCATCTTCCTCGAGCATGAGGTGAGCTGCCTCCCTCAGCGTGCAACCATATGCCGCCATCACGTTCGCGGTGGTGTAGTCCTGTCGTCCAGCGCTAACCTTCTCGCAGGAAAGCCGCCCGTTGTGCTCTACCTGGCAGACGGCGGTTGAGGTCTCCACCCAACCCATCCCTTCTTCCGAATCCGCCACGACAAACCTGATGACGCCGTCCCGCTCCTTAAGCGCATCAGCCAAAGCGCGGGCCTCGTCCTCGATCCAACCGGCCGCGAAGACCGGGGCAGACTGTTCGTCCGTTTGCGAGAAGTAACCCTCCAGATTGTTGCCATAATTCCATTGACCGCTTGCCAGGCCGGTGAAGGTCCAGGTGTCACCTTGCTTTTCCACGGTATAGCCATCGGGGTCCGTGTCGAGGATGTTGTAATCAGAGTCTGCGGACGCCTCGATGTAAGCCTCTAGTTCGGGCCCCACTTTCTCAGCGGTGATCATGACTTTGGCTGTGGACACGTTGGCCATGGCGTTATCCTCCAGAATTCGGTCGGCGCCAGCCCCATCAGCTACCCGAGGCGTTACCACTAGTCTAGCCACCCAGAAAAGCCACCCCGGCGTTCTGCAGAGATCGGCGGTTCTGGAGAGCGTCCCTACCTGCCCATTGTCTGGGCTACACTCTTACGCTAACCTCGACCGTAAGGCCCTAAAGCCCAGGCATCTAGGTTCGGCCTTAGTCGTGATTCTGCCCCGCCAAGTTGTAGGAGAGCCCCCGTGAAACTCACTCTTATCCAATCCTCCGGTTCTGGCATTTCCAAGAGTTCGATAGAGCTACTGAAAGGCGGAAGGCTGACTGTGGCTCTAGTGGTTGCTTGTGCGCTTGCTCTGCCGCTAGCTCCCGTCCAGGCGCGAGCCGTCGGTAAAGCTGAAAGCTTCGACCCGAGCCGTGGTTGCACGGTTATTGGGACGACGCTTGGTGAGGTGCTTAAGGGTACCGACGGTGACGACGTGATCTGCGGTGGTGGCGGCGGGGACACTATCAAGGCTGGAGCAGGTGATGACACCATTTACGGGGACGGCGGTGGCGACACCATTTACGCTGGTCCCGGCGACGACGTGGTCTATGGTGGCGACGGCGGGGACACTATTCGGGGCGAACAAGGTTCGGACCGCCTGTTCGGCGCAGAAGGTGGTGACACGATATTCGGCGGTTCTGAGAAGGATCTGATCCGCGGTGGTGAGGGTGGCGACACGATCTGGGGCGAGGCTGGCGACGATGAGCTGTTCGGGGAGGTCGGCGCCGATACGGTACGCGGCGGGGCCGGTGACGATGTGATCATTGATTCCGGGAAGGCTGACACTCTTTGGGGGGACGAAGGTAACGACCGAATAATCGCTGGTGAAGGAGCTGACTCGGTCAAAGGTAATGCTGGCGATGACCTGTTGATCGGAGGGCCTGGCAATGACTCCCACTATGGTGACGCTGGGATGGATACCTGTGTCGGCGGTCCTGGTTCCAACGCTTTCTATTCCTGTGAGTTGAAACCGTCGGCCTTGCAGCTAGGCGGGAACGAT
>JAIRNM010000249.1 GCA_031258055.1 Bifidobacteriaceae bacterium | reverse complement strand
CTTCCGATCTTTGAGGCTACGGTGCCCTATCACGCTCCCTGTCAGCTAAAGAGCCAGGGAATGGGCCTGCCCGCTCTAGACGTTCTGGCCTTGATTCCAGGATTGACGATCCTAGAATCCGGCCTGGCCTGCTGCGGGATAGCTGGCACCTACGGTTTGAAGAAGGAAAAATTCAAGATTGCCCAAGCGGTCGGCGCGCCCGTCTTCCAGATGTTTCAGGAGGTCGCTGATTCAGTCCTGGGCATCTGCGACACCGAAACCTGCCGCTGGCAGCTACGGGCGGGCGCCGGTATGCGGGTCATCCATCCGATCAGCCTGGTCCACCGCGCCTACGGCCTGAAAACCGCCTGAGCTCAGATTGGCCAACTCACGGAATTGGTGCGGAAAACGTGAAGGATCTCACGTTTTTAGCGCTAAAATCGTGTCGCCTCACACGGTTTGATAGGGACAGGTAAGGCGCATGTACCGCCGGGCTATGGTCGATCTGGATGCTTGGCTGGCGCGCCCCGGCCGCAAGCCGCTTGTGCTGCGTGGCGCTCGGCAAACCGGCAAGACATGGTTGATGCGGGAGTGACGACTTGGCGGTGAGACTCGAAGCGCCGGACCTGGGCGGACGCTAGCCAACGCGGAGGCGGTGTTTGGGGAGTTTCGGGGGGCACTGGCCGAACAATATGTGCTGGGACAATTGATCGCAGCGGCCGGAATTCGCCCGTTCTATTGGTCCAGTGAGACCGGCCGGGCTGAGGTGGATTTCCTTGTCGACTCGCCAGCGGGGACGGTGCCCATTGAGGTCAAGTCTGGTGTCAACCTCCGCTCTAAGAGCCTCGGAGTTTACCTGGCGAAATACCGGCCGAACACCGCGATCAGAACCTCTCCGGCTGACTACCGCGTCTCCCTGCGGGGCTCGACGAAACTGGTTGAACTACCTCTGTACGCGATCGGGCAGGTCGCTCGCTATCTGTGACGATCAACAAGCTACTGAAACCGCACAGCGGTCCGGATATGACCACCGCCATCAACCTGTTCTTGCGCCAGACCGCCCGCGAAAATGACTTGCCGTTTAGGCTTTCGTCCAGGCCGCAGTCAGTTGGCGCATCGACGGTCGAGATCAACGGCCAGGGCCAGGTTCCAAACGGCTCGGCCGTCCTGGAACAGGTTTGGGACGGCATCGTCCACCGCCGAGTGGTGATATCGCTACAATCTCAGACGTTGCGATCGGTCCACACCCACGCACCGTGAAGGGGCGAGCCTTAGCTGCCGGTTCCTTCGGGGCCATCCGACCAGCCGAAGGACTTGGTGACGGCTTTGCGCCAGTCGGTGTAGAGGGATTGGCACTGCGAGGCGGGCATGGCCGGTGTCCAGCGACGGTCTTCGACCCAGTTTGAGCGGAGTTGGTCTAGGTCGGACCAAACTCCCACGGCTAGGCCAGCGGCGTAGGCCGCCCCCAATGCGGTGGTCTCGGCTACGACCGGGCGCACCACCGGCACGCCGAGGATGTCGGCTTGGAATTGCATCAAGAGATCATTGGCGACCATGCCCCCGTCCGCCTTTAGTTCGGCCAGCGGCACACCTGAGTCGGCGTTGACCGCGTCGAGCACGTCGCGGGTTTGATAGGCGGTCGCTTCCAATGCCGCCCGGGCTAGGTGGCCCTTGTTGACATACCGGGTCAACCCGGCGATCACGCCGCGCGCGTCCGTCCGCCAGTAGGGAGCGAACAGCCCCGAGAAGGCCGGCACAATATAGGCGCCGCCGTTGTCTGTGACGGTAGCGGCCAGGTTTTCGATTTCCGGCGCCGATCCGATCAGGCCGAGAGAGTCGCGAAGCCATTGGACCAGCGAACCGGCCACGGCGACTGACCCCTCCAAGGCGTAAACCGGGGCCTGCGCGCCCAACTGGTAGGCCACAGTCGTCAACAAACCGGAGCGGGACCAGACGGCATCGGCCCCGGTGTTGAAAAGGAGGAAACAACCTGTGCCGTAGGTGTTCTTGGCTTCGCCCGGGCCAAACGCTGCCTGGCCGAAGGCGGCGGCCTGCTGGTCGCCCAGAATGCCCGCAATTGGCGTCTCGCGCAGCAGCGACTCGTCCTCGGCCACGCCATAGACCTCGGACGAGGACTTGATTTCCGGCAACATGGCCTGCGGCACCCCGAAGGCATCGAGGATCGCCTGGTCCCAACGCAGCGTCCGAAGGTCCATAAACATTGTCCTAGCGGCGTTGGTCACATCGGTGATGTGGACGCCGCCCGCTGGTCCGCCGGTCAGGTTCCAAACCAGCCAGCTATCGATCGTTCCAAAGAGCAACTCACCGGCCTCGGCCCGCTCTTGGGCTCCGGGCACATGGCGCAACAGCCAGACCAGCTTGGTGCCGGAGAAATAAGGATTCAAGGGCAGGCCGGTCGTCGCCCGGACGCGGTCCAGGCCACCGTCGCGCGCCAATTCCTCCACGATCGGCTGGGTCCGGGTGTCCTGCCAGACAATCGCGTTGGCGATCGGCTGGCCAGTCGCGCGGTCCCACACCACCGTGGTCTCCCGCTGGTTGGTGACGCCCACCGCGGCGACGTTGTGGCGGGTGATGTCCGCCCGACCCAGGGCTATGCCGACGACCTCGCGGGTGTTATCCCAGATTTCCACCGGGTCGTGCTCGACCCATCCGGCGCGCGGAAAGATCTGCCGGTGTTCCTTCTGGCCTGCCGCTACGATCCTGCCACCCGGGTCGAAGACGATCGCCCGGGTCGATGTTGTTCCCTGGTCAATGGCTACTATGTGACCGGTCACTGGTCCTCCTTTGGCCGCACGATGCCGTCCGGCCGGCCTCGCGTCCTTTCTTCCCAAGCCTAGGGCTGGTCCCAGATCGCCAAGCCGGAACCGGGCAAACGTGCGCGCTTGACCGGCTCCGGTGTGAACCTCGACGGTCGGCTAGCTGGTTGGTCATTCGTTCATTTGCTCACGGCGGTCGGCACGAACGTGCAAGAATGAGGCATGGCTGCTGACAAGGTTGATGATTTGTTCTTGGCCGCCTCCCTCTATTACGGCCAAGGGCAAACCATGGAGGCGGTCGCCCGTCGTCTTATGACCTCCCGTTCCACTGTTTCCCGGCTCTTGAAAGCGGCGCGCGAACAAGGGATTGTGTCGATCACGGTGAATGACCCGTCGCGGGGCGTCCAAGGCGCGGCTAGGAAGATTCAGGATGTCTTCTCGGTGGCGGTTTCGGTTGTTCCGCTTCCGGCTGACACCACCGAATCGGAGCGCCTCAAACTGGTCGCCGCTGAAGGGGCACGGATTCTCGAGAGCCTGGTGGACAGTTCCATGATCTTGGCCGTCGCCTGGGGCAACACCACTGCGGCCATCGCCCAGGAGATTAGGAGCAGAGGTGCGCGCCACGGCGGCGGCGTGATCGTGCAATTGAATGGCGCTGCCAATACCCGCACGTCGGGGGTCTCCTACACGGCCGCTCTCCTCTCGCGGTTCGCCCGCGCCTTTGGCGCCTCGGTGCTGGATTTCCCGGTGCCGACCTTCTTCGATTCAGCTACCACTAAAGAACTGATGTGGCGCGAGCGCTCAATCACCCGGGTCTTGAAAGTCCAGGCCAAGGCCGATGTCGCCGTCATGTCAGTCGGGACATTGGACGGTCCCCTGCCAAGCCATGTCTACACTGCTGGCTACCTGGATTCGGCTGATATGAGGACCCTGCGGCGCGAAGCGGTGGCAGGCGACGTCTGCACAGTGTTCCTGAGGGAAGACGGCACTTACGCTGACATTGAAATGAACAAACGAGCATCCGGCCCAACGCCGGAGCAACTCGGGTTGATTGGTCGCCGCCTCCTTGTGGTGGCCGGTGACGCCAAAGTTGACGGACTGCTGGGAGCGCTCCGCGCCGGTGTTGCCACCGACCTAGTAGTGGACGAGAGAACCGCCAGTCTGCTCGCGCACCGACTCTAGTGCCCTGTGCGAAGCCACTTCGGCCATCCGTCGCGAAGTCGCAGCGAGTAGCCGAACCGGTCTGGGGCGGCGGGGGTGTGGCGACCGGGCGTCCATGACGGCACCGCCGTCAGATGTGCGTAAAAGAACGGACGAAAACCTTGCGTAGTTGGAGTTATGCGCTCCTCGCCAATTAATGTTTGGCAGGGGCGGTGTGCGCCCAGGCGCTGGAGCGTAAGGCGGTTACTGGCAGTGCCCAGACGGCATCGTATAGCTGCTGAACTTCGCTACCCGTGTAGACGAGGAAGCCGCGATCAAGACCCCGCGCGGACTTGAGCGCCCGCAACCCCGCGAGGTCGCGGTAATGGACCGACGAGGCGGCTTTGACCTCAACCCCCACGCTCACGCCGCCGAAACCGTCAAGCACCAGGTCTACCTCGTAGGGCGGGTTCCCGGCCTGGCGCCAGTAGTGAGCCGTGGTGTGCCGCTTCGCCCCAATTTTTGTGCATGGCATGTCCCAAAAATTGGACACTCCATGTCCTAAAAATGGTGGTGGTCGAGGGTCAAACCCGATGCCAGCCAGGTGTTCGGCCCGGGCTTGGCCCGCGAATAGTTGATTGAACACGAAGCTTTTCGGGGAATGGTTGAACCGGTCTGGGGCGGCGGGGGTGTGGCTCCACGGCGGTGTCGGTGGGCGCCGGTAGACTGGCGGCGGTTTCTTGAAGCACGCCAAGAGGGGAAAACAGCGATCATGTCGGGTCACTCCAAGTGGGCCACCACCAAACACAAGAAGGCCGCGATTGACGCCAAGCGCGGCAAACTCTTCGCCAAGCTGATTAAGAACATTGAGGTCGCGGCTCGCACCGGTGGGGGAGACCCAGCCGCTAACCCGACGCTTTTCGACGCTATCCAGAAGGCGAAGAAATCATCGGTCCCGAATGACAACATTGATCGGGCCGTCAAAAGAGGCTCCGGCGCTGAGAGCGGCGGCGCGGACTACCAGTCGATCATCTATGAGGGCTACGGGCCGGGCGGAGTCGCGGTGCTGGTAGAAGCCCTGACCGACAACCGCAACCGGGCGTCATCGGACATCCGGGTGGCTTTGACGCGGAATGGCGGCTCCTTGGCGGACCCGGGCTCGGTTGCTTATATGTTCGCGCGCAAGGGTGTGATCGTGGTGTCCGTCGCCAGCGGCGTGGACGAGGACGTCATCTTGGACGCGGTCTTGGACGCCGACCCGGAAGAAATCAACGAACAGGCGGGCGGTTTCGAGATCATCACCGCACCGGAGAACCTGGTTGCCGCGCGCCAAGCCTTGCAGGGCGCTGGGATCGACTACGACTCGGCCGAGGTCCAGTTCGTGCCATCGGTAGAAGTCGAATTGGACGCCGAGGGAGTCAAGAAGATCATGCGTGTGGTGGACGCCCTTGAGGATTCCGATGACGTCCAGAACGTCTACACCAACTTCGACGCCAGCGATGAAGCCATCGCCCAGGCGATGGGTGAATAGCCGCCTATGCGTGTGCTTGGGGTTGATCCGGGACTGACCCGCTGCGGCTTGGGCGTGGTCGAGGCGGCCCCGTCCCGCTCCGTCGCGCTAGTCGCCTTCGGAGCCGCCACCACCCCTGCCAGCGAGACGGTCGACCGGCGGCTGCTGCTGATAGCGCAGACGGTGGGGGAATGGATTGACCGCTATCAGCCAGATGCCGTCGCCATTGAGCGGGTCTTCGCCCGGCGCGACGTGGGCACCGTCAGCGGCACCATGCAGGCCAGCGGCGTGGCCATGGTGGAGGCCGCCCGGCGCGGCGTGGAGGTGGGCCTGCACACGCCGACCGAGGTCAAAGCGGCCGTGACCGGATCGGGGGATGCCGCCAAGGGCCAGGTGGGCCGCATGGTGGCCAAGCTGTTGAAGCTCCCCGAACAGCCCCGCCCGGCCGATGCCGCGGACGCGCTGGCCCTCGCCATCTGCCACGCCTGGCGCCCGGCCACACTCAGTCCCACCGGCCAGGCCGCGACACCGGCCCAGAAAGCCTGGGTCGAAGCCTCGCGGGCGGCGGCGGCGCGGGGGCGGAAAGGCTGGGTGGCCGCGTGATTGCCTCGCTGCGCGGACCGGTCCTGCGTTTGGCCGCCAATACGGCGGTGATTGAGTGTGGCGGCGTTGGCTTGGAGGTTGTGCTCACGCCGTCCGCCCGCGACCAACTCCGCCAAGGCGAAGAAGGCACAGTCTTGACCTATTTGGTGGTGCGCGAGGATTCGCTCACGCTTTACGGACTGGCCAGCCAAGTTGAGCGGGATGTTTTCGTTGCCGTCCAAGGCGCCAGCGGCGTGGGGCCGAAACTGGCCTTGGCCCTTGTCTCGACCCTCGGGGCCGCCGGTTTGGCTAAAGCTGTCGCCAGCGAGGATCTAGCGGCGCTGGTAAGGGTGCCCGGAATTGGGCGCAAAGGCGCCCAAAAGTTGATCCTGTCGCTAGGTGGGAAGCTGGCGCCGTTCGCCCCGGTGGCGGGCGATGGCAGCGAGGCAGGCGGCATCGGCCATGGAATGGGTGCGACGGTCAGCGTGCTGCCGGGAGGGGCGCTGGCCCCCGGAAGCGTGGCGGACCAAGTCCAAACGGCCCTGGTCGGGCTAGGTTTTCCGGCTCAAACCGCCCAACTGGCGGTGGCTTCCGCCCTGGCCGAACCAGAGGCGCCTAGCGACGTGGCCGCTTTGTTGCGGGCGGCGCTGAGCCGTTTGCGGGCGGCGCGATGAGCGACCAGACAACGGCCCCAGAAGAGGCGGCGGCGCGGGCGGTGTTGAACCCAGGTGCCTCGGAAGTGGAGCGGGCGCTGGAGGCGCCGCTCAGACCCAAGAGCTTGCGGGAGTTTGTCGGGCAACAGGTGGTCCGCGCGCAGCTCCAACTGCTCTTGGATGCCGCAAAGGCACGCGGCACGGCCCCAGACCATGTCTTGTTTTCGGGACCGCCGGGCCTGGGGAAGACCACCTTGTCAATGATCATCGCGGCAGAACTGGGCGTGCCAATGCGGA
>JAIRNM010000242.1 GCA_031258055.1 Bifidobacteriaceae bacterium | reverse complement strand
CTGGACGGCGCCGTTCCAGCGCCTCGCCCGCGGCGTGCAAAATGGCGGACCTTTCCGCCGCCGGACGCTGCCCCCATTCGGCCCCCGCCGCGGCCGTCTTCCGGATCGTCTCGTTGAGTGCCTTAACGGTGGTGACCTGCGCTTCCGCCAGGGAGGCCTGGCCCAACTCGGTCTCGCGGGCGCGCGCCAGGATGGCCGCGGCCGCTAGCTGGTTGGCCGCCACTGACGGGTCGGTGTCCGGTGTTTCCTCGAAGCGGCCCGGGCCGGGCTTAGCGGCGCTGGCGAAGCGGTCGGCTGTGCGGTGGGGGGCTGGTTGGACGGCATCGAGCACCGCCACCGACTCTAAGAAACGTTGGCGCTCACGGGCGAATAACGCTTCGTCGGTGGACAAGTCGAAGACGGCGGACATGAAGTTAGCCTGGTCAGCGCCTTCCTCCAAACGTCGGATCAAATAGGCGATGGCGACGTCGAACTGGGCTGGCGCCACCACCGGCGTGTACAGCCGAACCGTCCCGACCTCCCGCTTGACCGCCTCGACCTGGCCGCGGGCCATGCCGAGAAGCATCTCGAACTCGACCGCCGAGTGGACCTGGCGACGCCCGGCCAGCAGCCAGGCGTAGGCCACGTTGAACAGGTTGTGGCCGGCCACGCCCAGGCGAACCGCATCGACGCGGGCCGGGTCCAAGGCGTAATCGAGAACCTTGAGATAATTCGCGTCCGTCTCCCGCTTGGTCAGGCAAGTCGCCAACGGCCAATGGTGCAGGTCAGCCTGGATCTGTTCCATAGGCAGGTTGGCGCCCTTGACCAACCGTACCTTGACCGGCGCGCCGCCCGCGGCCCGCCGTCCAGCCGCCCAAGCTTGCAGATCGACCATGGCGCCGAGCGCTTCGGGCAGATAAGCCTGAAGGACAATCCCCGCCTCAAGATCGCGGAATTCGGGCCGACCCAGAATCGCTTTGAACACCGCCACAGTCATGTCGAGATCGTGATACTCCTCCATGTCTAGGTTCACGAACTTGCCTTGGCGCGAAGCGACCTGGAAGAGGGGTAAGAGGCGTTCACTGACGTCGTCAACCGTTTGATCGAAGGCCCAAGCGGCGTGCGGGGCAACCGCCGCCGAGACTTTGATGGAGACATAATCCACGTCTGGCCGACTGAGCAGTTCAATGGTGCCCGCAAGGCGGGCGTCGGCTTCTTTGTCGCCCAGTACGGCCTCGCCCAGAAGATTGATGTTAAGCCTGGTTGTGCCGTCGGCTTTGAGTTTGGCCAGGGCGGGACCGAGGCGCCGGTCGGTCGAGTCGATCACCAGGTGTCCGACCATCTCACGGAGCACCCGCCGGGTTATTGGCACCACCAAGTCCGGAGTCCAGCGAGCTATCGCTCCGCCCGCGCGGACCGCCGCCCGCAGCGGCGCCGACACGAATTCCGGAACATCTGGGGCTATCTGGGCCAGCACCTGGGCCGCCACAGCGGGGTCTTCTGGCCTGATTACACCGTCAATGAAACGAGTCGTGAAGCTCAAACCCTTGGGGTCTTTGAGCAGGCCCGCCAACAGCTTGGCGGACGGATCGGCGGGAATCTCATCGGCTTCACGCAACCACCGCCGAACCAAGTCGATCGATTCGGCCACCAGCGACTCGTCCGTCGCGTCCGGGCTAGCCGGATGCTCCGATTGGCGCGCCAGACGGACAGCGGATGCGGGTGTGAGGTCGGGGGGAAGGGGGGATTCAGGGATAGTCATCCCCATATTCTGCTGGATTCGGCTCGGTTTGAGAACTCTTCACTCAGGTGAGCACAAGACCGGTACTGGACAACACAGGTCAGGGCGGACAGAAGCGAATCAACGGCACCCGCATCTCAGCGGCGGTGAGGGAGCCGTGTTGGCCAACCATCTTGGCGGTGTCGGGGCTGACAGCGCTGTCCAGGACTGTGCCACGCCCTGCTAGGGCGACAATCACATCGCCCAAATAAGGCCACACCCGCTGATCAACCGAGCCGAACAGCCCGGCTGCGACCGCCTCTGCTTTGGTCAGGACCCAGGCGGCAGCGCCCAACCGGTGCCGCCAACGCGCCGCCACCGCTGCTACCGATGCCTGCGTCGCTGCCGATGCCGCCGAGGCTGCCGTCGAACTGTCCGCTCCCCGCCCGTCCGCTTGACCGGCAGGACCAGCCGACTGAGGGCAATAGAGATGAACCGCCCGGGCCTCCCCCGCCACCATCGTCACGCCTTCGGCCAATTCGCTGTCCTTCGCGACATCCCAGACCGGCGCGCCGGTGACATCTACCATGCCGTGGTCGGCTGTCAACCACAACTCCCATCCCTTCGGCAGTTCCGCTGCCAAACGGCGGGCGGCGCCGTCTAGTTCTTCCAGCGCCCGCGACCAAGCCGCCGATTCCCATCCAGCCGAATGGCCAATTTTGTCCAGGGCCCCCCAGTAGGTGTAGACCAAGCCGTCATTGGCTCGCGCCGCCGCCAGGCTGGCCGCCACTATCGCGTCGGCTCTCTTGTCAGCCGGATAAAAGCGCGCGCCGCGCAGCGATGATTGGGTCATGGCCGAATCGGCGAACCGCCCTTCGCCTACAAACGCAGCCGGATGCCCGGCCCGGTCCAGTCGCTCGAAGATGGTCTCATGGGGCTGCCAGCGACGCGGCGGCGTGGGCGTGTCCCACTTGATCAGATTGGTCCGCGCGCCTGTCGCCGGGTCGCGCAGCGAATAGCCCGCCAGCGCTGTCTCACCGGGCGGGAGCCCCGTCCCCAGACTGGCCAAGGACGCAACTGTGGTTGAAGGAAAGCCGCAGACCAGATCACTTCGCGGCTGCGCCGAACAAAACGGGGCATGGCCACGGCGGCCCTCCAAGTTGGCCGACCCCAGTCCGTCCGCCAATATCAGGACGATGCCGCGCGGCAGCTGTCGCCTTGCCTCCTTCGCCCCCTCGCGCGCGCTCAGGCCAACGCTCTGACCAGCGAGGTCGGGGCCGTCTTTGGCTGGCGGCAAATCGATTCCAAGGCGCCTGATCAAGCCGGGCAACACCGCCGCCAAACTACCTGGCCCGTAGCGCGGCACCGTGACCCACTCGGGCTTGAGCGGCGGATCGGGCGGCCTGGTCACGGCGAGTTCAGGCGGCACTGGCGGTGGCGGCATAAAGTTGGCGGGCGAAGGCGATCAGTTTGGCGGCCCCTTCCTCGCCGCTGACATCTTTGGAGACTTGCAAGCTAATGTCCTCGCCGTTCACGGAGCCGGAAAAACCGTGTTCGGCGGCGCATTCCGGGTCGCCGCAGGTAGCTGGCTCAAGCTCAAGCATTTGCGAGCCGCCCCAGTTGATCGCCAGACGGACCAGGCCAGGTGAGTCGCCCGATAAGTAGTCAGTCGGCTCGGACGTGATCTGGCTGAGCGTGACCGATTCGATCCGGCCGAGCGACACCGCCTCTGTCGTCGCCGCTACCGCAGCGGGGGCGATTTCATCGCCGGCGTGGTCATCGACGTGGGCTGAGATCAAGCGGGTAGCCGTCATTACCAAGACCGTCAGATGCCGTCCGATCGTTCCAACCCCGAAAGCGACGTCCGGCAAGACGAAGAAGGCCGTCGGAGTTTCGCCGCCGAGGGCTATGTCGAGGGCGTCCGCCACGATCCGCGGGAAGTAGCCGGTCTGGTCCAGTTCGGTGCGCAGGGATTGGTCGCTAAGCATGTATCCATCCTCGCAGATTGGTCAGACAGAATCGTTTTGCTTTGTGTACAAGCCGCCATCCGGCCCCGCGTCCGCCCATGTCAGCGGCCAACCGGCTATCGTGAAGGGCCGAACCAACGCGCCGGAAGGGAGATTGATGGCGAAGCGATCCACGACCGGCCCGGTCGCGCCGAGCGAAGAGCGGATCAGCGATATAGACGTCTCGGCTGAGATGTCGCGGTCTTTCCTCGAATACGCCTACTCCGTTATCTACGCTCGTGCTCTGCCGGACGCCCGCGATGGCCTCAAGCCCGTCCAGCGCCGAATTCTTTATCAAATGTCCCGGATGCGTTTGACGCCGGAGCGGCCCCATGTGAAATCAGCCCGCGTCGTTGGCGACGTGATGGGGCGCCTCCACCCCCACGGCGACACCGCCATTTACGACGCGCTGGTGCGCTTGGCGCAACCCTTCTCGCTCCGTTTGCCCCTGGTTGACGGGCACGGTAACTTCGGCTCGCTCGACGACGGCCCGGCCGCTCCCCGCTACACCGAAGCCCGCCTGGCACCGGCGGCGGTGGCGATGACCGCAGGCCTTGATGAAGACATGGTGGACTTCGTCCCGAACTACGATTCCTCCACCACTCAGCCCTCGGTCCTGCCTGGCGCCATCCCGAATCTGCTGGTCAACGGCGCCAGCGGGATAGCAGTAGGCATGGCCACCAATATGCCGCCACACAACCTGGTCGAGGTTTGCGCTGCCGCCCGCACACTCCTGGCCAACCCGGACGCGACCACAGAAGACTTGATGCGGCTGGTGCCCGGCCCGGACTTGCCCGGCGGCGGGCGGATCGTGGGTCTAGACGGCATCCGCGACGCTTATCTGAGTGGACGCGGCAGTTTCCGCACTCGCGCCGTGGCCCGGATCGTGATAGTCACCGCCCGGCGCATGGGGATTGAGGTCACTGAGCTGCCCTACCAGGTCGGCCCGGAAAAGGTGATCGAGAAGATCAAGGACCAGGTCCAGGCCCGCCGCCTCCAGGGCGTGACCGCTGTCACCGATTTGACCGACCGCAAACACGGGCTGCGCCTGTTGATCGAGGTCAAGTCGGGCTTCAACGCTGATGCCGTCTTGAACGAGTTATACCGG
>JAIRNM010000239.1 GCA_031258055.1 Bifidobacteriaceae bacterium | reverse complement strand
GATCGAGGTCTCAATGTCGCCCGCTTCGCACTGAATTATCAACGTCAGGACCCGGCCCAGAGCGGCCACGCCGCCGTCTTCGCGCAATTCGATCAGTTTCGTCGCCACCTGCGCTGTCGATGCCGCGTACAACGGGATTATCATGGCCGCCTCCATTCCCGCCCGTCGGCTCTGAGCAGTTCATCAGCCCGGGCGGGCCCCCAAGTTCCAGCCTCGTAGGGTTCGGGCGCTTGGTCGAGTGAAGCCCAATATGATTCGACCGGGTCGATCACCCGCCAAGATTCGTCGACTTCCTGGGCCCGTGGGAAAAGAGGATCCGAGCCCAACAGAACGTCAAGGATCAAGCGCTCATAGGCGTCTGGCAGGGATTCGGTGAAGGCGTGGCCGTAAGAGAAATCCATCGTCACGTCCCGCACCGCCATATCTGTTTGCGGCACTTTGGCGCCTACCCGCAGGGTGATACCTTCATCCGGCTGAATGCGTATGACCAGCGCGTTCGCACCCAGATAGCGGGTGTCCAGACCGGCTCGCAGGGCCCCGCCGGGCCGCCGGAAAGTGATCGCTACCTCCGTCACCCGCCGCCCCAAGCGTTTGCCGGTGCGCAGATAGAAAGGCACGCCGCGCCAGCGCTCGGTGTCCACAGCCAGTTTCAGGGCGCCGTAGGTGTCGGTCCGCGAATCAGCCGGAATACCCGCCTCCTCCAAGTAGCCGGGGACTGGAACGTTGCCTTGCCAGCCCGCCTGGTATTGGCCGCGCACGGCGCATTCCGCCACCGGGCCAGCTAGCTGGACGGCCTTAAGTACCGCTTCTTTGGCGGCTCTGAGGTCGGCGGAGTGGAAACTTTCCGGGGCCTCCATCGCCGTGATCGCCAGCAGTTGGAGCAGGTGATTCTGGATGACATCGCGGGTGGCGCCGATCGAGTCGTAGTAGCTGGCGCGCGAGCCCACGCCCAGTTCCTCCGCCATGGTGATTTGCACATGGTCAACGTATTCACGGGACCAAAGCGGTTCGAACACTTGATTGGCGAACCGGGTAGCTAGCATACCGCGCACGGTTTCCTTGCCCAGATAGTGGTCAATCCGGAAAACGCTGGCCGGGTCGAACACCTGGGCCAGGGTCGCGTCCAGTTTGCGCGCGCTTGCCAGGTCGCGCCCGAACGGTTTTTCGATCACGACCTTCGCCTCCGTCGGCGCCCCGGTTCTTCTTCCGCCGCCGATGCCGTCAGCCCCAGCCGCGCTGCCCGCGCCGCCGCCCACGTCGTCTAGGTCCGCGCCCGCCGCACGGCGCGTGCCCGCACTGCCTTGGCGGCCGATGCCGTCTAGGTCCGCCGTTCCCGCCGCGCTGCTGGAACGCGCTAACCCGGAGGCGGCCAAATGTCGGCAGATTGTCTCGAAGGTGGACGGCGGCATCGACAAATAGAAGACGCGGCTGCGGCCGGTGCCGAAGTCGCGGGCGGACCGGTCGAGGGCTTGGCCTAGTTTGGCGTAGGTGGCCGGATCGGTGATGTCGCCGCTGATATAGGTCATGGAAGCGGTTAGCTGCTCCCAAACGCGCTGGCGGAAGGGCGTGCGGGCGCCGGAGGCGACGGCGGCGTGGGCACGGCCCAAGAACTGTTCGGTGGTCCAATTGGAGCGCGCGACCCCGGTCAGCGAGAAACCGGCTGGCAGCAGGCCGCGATTGGCCAGGTCGTAGATCGCGGGCATGACCTTGCGCCGGGCCAGGTCGCCGGTCACTCCAAAGATCGTTAGCGCGCAGGGCGCAGGGATCCTTGGTACGCGCTGGTCGAGCGGGTCGACCAGCGGATTCTCGGTCACGCGATTCCCGCGTCCGCGATTGATTCAAGGGCGGTTGCGGCAATGTGCTCTGCGGTGAAACCGTGCTCAGCGAACAAGTGTCCGGCTGAGGCGGACTCACCGTAAGTCTCAATTGAGACGCAGCGTCCGGCATCGCCCACCCATTGGTACCACGGCATGGCGATTCCCGCTTCGATTGAGACGCGGGCTTTGACCGCGGCTGGGAGCACGTCTTCGCGGTATTCCGGCGTCTGCTCGGCGAACCACTCCAGACAAGGCGCCGAAATGACGCGAGCCCCTATCCCGTCGCGGGCCAAAAGGTCGCGGGCGCCAAGGGCCAAGTGGACTTCGGACCCAGTGGCGAGCAGCGCGACGTCGATGCGCGGCAAAGGCGAATCAGCCAGCACATAGGCACCGCCGCACAGATCAACCGCCTCGCCCAGGCCCTCGCCCAAGCGGTCCAGGACCGGCAAGGCTTGGCGCGAGAGGATCAGCGCCGCTGGTCGGCGCCGGGCTAACAGATGGCGCCAGGCCCAAGCCACTTCGTTGGCATCTGCCGGGCGGATCACATCGAGGCCTGGCACAGCCCTGAGCGAGGCCAGTTGCTCAATCGGCTGGTGGGTTGGGCCGTCCTCGCCCACGCCGATCGAATCATGTGTCCAAACATAGGTGACCGGTAGGTTCATCAGGGCAGTGAGCCGAACAGCGCCGCGCATGTAGTCGCTGAAGACCAGGAAAGTGCCGCCGTAGGGGAGGGTCGGGCCGTGCAGGGCAATCCCGTTCAAGATGGCGGCCATGGCGTGTTCGCGCACGCCGAAGTGAATCGTGCGTCCGCCCTTTTCGCCCGGTAGGAAGGATGTCGCGCCGTCAATGGTGGTGTTGTTGGAGCTGGCCAGGTCGGCCGACCCGCCCCACAATTCCGGCAGCACCGCTCCCAGAGCGGAAAGCACTTTGCCCGATGCCGCCCGCGTCGCCACCGACGAACCAGCCGTGAAGGTCGGTAAGGCGTCCTCGATTCCAACTGGCAATTCCCCTTGGCTGGTGCGATCCCACAGTTTGGCCCGGTCGGGGTTGGCCTCACGCCACCGGTTGAACCGCTCTCGCCAAGCGATGTGGGCGTTGGCGCCGCGGACGCGGGCCTGGTTGGTGACGGCCAAGACTTCGTCCGGCACGTTGAAAGTGAGGTCGGGATCCAGGCCGAGAGCTCGTTTTAGTCCCGCCACTTCTGGAGCGCCCAGTTTGGCGCCGTGGATGGCACCGGTGTTCTGTTTGTTCGGCGCTGGCCAGCCGATGATCGACCGGAGCCGGACCAGCGATGGGCGCTTGGTTTCCGCTTTTGCTTTGACTAGAGCCTGGTAGAGGGCTTCGTAGTCTTCGTGGTAGTGGCCGCCGCTAGTCCAATCGACAGTTTGGGTGTGCCAGCCGTAAGCCTCGTAGCGCTCAACCGTGTTCTCTGTGAAAGCGATGTCGGTATTGCCCTCAATTGAGATCTGGTTTTGATCGAAGAGCACTATCAAGTTGCCGAGTTCTTGGGTGCCGGCCAGCGATGAGGCTTCGGAGGTGATGCCTTCTTCCATGTCGCCCTCGCCCGCGATCACCCAGATTGTGTGGTCAAAGACGCTTTGGCCCGGCTCGGGTGGCGCCGCCGGATCGAAGAGTTGGCGCTCGCGCCTGGCCGCCATGGCCATGCCGACAGCGCTGGCCAGACCCTGGCCGAGCGGGCCGGTTGACATCTCGACCCCAGCGGTGACCCCGTGTTCAGGGTGCCCAGGCGTGAT
>JAIRNM010000198.1 GCA_031258055.1 Bifidobacteriaceae bacterium | reverse complement strand
CCCCGCCACCACCGGATTGCGTGCTCTTTGCAGCCCAAAAGCTATACCCGCCAAATAGGACAGCACATTGGAGTCGACGGCTACCGGCGTCGACAACAGCCACGGCTCACCCCTGGCTGGCCGCACACCCCCGCCTGGAAGGCGTTGAAGATAAACCTCAAACTCAGTTATCGCCGCCATAGACACCAACAACACATCATCCGGGCGGAACTTCTCCGGCCGCAACCCCGCCAACAACACCGACGTGTCCACCGTCACCAACCTGGCCCCAGCCCGCACCGGACGGACCCCAACCACATCCGACACCCGTGGTGGACCCGGCTCACCAGCCGTCACCTCCAACAACCCACTCGGCACATGCCGCACCGGATCCGACACATCAAACCTTGAGTTCAGATTCCAATAAGCGGGCCTAAACAAGAACCGCTCAGTGCGGGCAAACGCCACCTCAACCGGACCACCATCCCCGTCCACCGCCGTACACACCCACGGCAACACCTCCGAATCCGCTGGCCAACCAGACATATCCGGCACCTCACCAGCCGACACCACCACCTTGGGGCGCCCACTTCCCCTAAGCGCATCATCCGGGCAAGGTAAACCCGCCCACAAATACTCCACCGGGGCTGGCCCCTCACCAGCCCCACCCAACGGCGCTGTCACCGGCACCAACGAACACGCCCGACGTGACCGGGCCAACTCTGACCGTGTCGGGTCCGAGCCGCGCCGTTTACCGGCGGCGCGAGGGGTTTTCCGGTCAACAGCATCAGGATTACGCGTCTCCCCATACCTCAACACCTCCACGCCAAGCCCCGCATACACCTCCGGATCAGTCGTGTACATCGCCGCGCCGTACACCAGCGCCGTCGCCACGCACAACAAATCCACCCGACTGATCGCAGGTGCCCCGTCCTGCCGGTCAACCCTGAACGCCAGATCTCTGTAGACAGCCAACACCCGGTCATCCACCGGCACCGGCACTGACAAGCGCCAGCTACTGCCGCGGATTGGTGAAGTGTCACCATCAGGATAACGTTCGCGGTACATGGCCAGTTCGGCGACCACAGCCCCAGAAACAAAAATCGCGTCACAGGGACGGAACTTAGTTGGCCGCAACCCCGCCAACAACACCGACGCGTCCACCGTCACCAACCTGGCACCAGCCCGCACAGGACGACGACCAATCATGTCAGGCGGCCTCATAGACACCTCCCCGCCGACTGTTACCGCTAGCATCCCGCTCGGTACATCAATCCGCGGCTGCGACACATCAAAGTTCGTGTTAAGGTTCCAATAGGCCGGTTTGAACAGGTACTCTCCAGTGCGGGCGAAGGCCAACTCCACAGGGTTGCCGTCCGCGTCAATCGCCGTACACACCCACGGCAAGTCACTAGAGTCCACCGCCGAGCCGGACAAGTCTGGCACCTCACCGCCAGGCACCACCAGCCACTGCGGGGAATGATCCCAGAGCAGGTAGCCTGCCCATGGCATCCCCGCCCACAAATAGTCCCCCGCCTCCGGTCGACCCTTTCTCTCACCGCCCATGAGCCCCAGTGTAACCACCGGTCTCTGTGTGCTGATGGGGGTTGTAGAGGGACGCCACCGACACGGTGTTTGAGCAGGTTCTGAGCGGGAAGACGGGGATCATCAGGTCCAGCGTCTGACGGATCAGTCATGGCTCTTTGGGCGCTAAACCAGGTCGCCGGGGGCCAGTCTGGTCAAATCCGGCACCCGGTCGAAGGCCGGGTCGGTGCTGATGATCTGATCTATCCCATAGACCAGGGCAGTGGCTGCGTGGACGGCATCGCGCCCGCGCACGCCGCCGCCACCCCCCTTGACAAGCTCCATCGCGCGGTGCAGGACGCGGACGTCGAACGGCAGCAGCGTCACCAAGGCCTCAATGTCTGAACACTGCTTCACCGAGGCGGCCCGGGCGCCGCTCACCCTCAGGCGGTGGTGCAGGGCCTCTTGGATCATCTCGACGGAGGCGTAGCCCTCCACCTCGCCGGTCGCTAACAGCCGAAGCACCTTGGCGCAGTCATCGCGCAACGGGTGCGGCGCGCCGATGGCGTACAACAGGACGGACGTGTCGACCAGGCAGTGCGGAGCGCTCATCCGATGCCGTCCAGGTAAGACCGCTCGAAGCCCGCCTTGATCGTTTCCCAGTCGCCGGGGTCTTCCTCCGACCGCCCAGCCGTGCTGGCCAGGAGCCGGTCAAGCGCCGCCAACTTGGCGGACCGGGGCCTGGCCAGCCGCTCGTCTACCGCCTCGCGGATGATCGAGCCGACCGACTGGCCGTTCCGACGGGCCAGGCGTTCCAATTCGGCGTACTGATCTGAGGTGAACAAGATTTGGGCGCGACGCTCCAATGCCGCCATGCACACACGGTAACATACACATGCACCTGTATGACATGCCCACCGGGCAGACGGGCCAGCGAACGGGCAGCCGCTGGCGCTGCCGGCGCCACTCCCCCTAGGTGCCCGTGGTGGTTGGCCGAGGGTGAACATTTTGGAGATGTCGTGATGATCGGAGCCCCAAATTTAGACCTGGCCCGATCAGGCGCTAGCATGTTTAATTGATCGCGGCTGGGCGCCCCAGTGCTTGGCCAACTTCCTGCGGATAGACAAAAGGCGAGGTTCCCGCTGCATGCTTGACCAACCAGATGAGTCGCGCCCGCTCACGCGGAGACAACTCAGGCTGGAGATTCAGCCTATGCGACAGGTGTCGCGACGACTCGGCGGCATGGCGCCGCCCGCTGGCCACGGCGCCCGCGCTGGGCGCGCCCCAGTTCTCCAAGTCGGCCCTGTCGGCTTCGGAAGAAGGACCCTCGAACGTCTGGCCACCTTGGTCGAGCGCGTCAGGGTTCCGCTCCGCGCCTACACCGAGCGGGCGGCGGTGGTCGCTTGCGCTAGTTTGCTGGCCGGAGCCGCCTTCATTGGCCTGGGCCAGCCAGCCTCAGATGCCACCACGGCGGCGGGGACAGACGCCCTCAGCCCGCTGGCGGACACTATTGAAATGGTCTCGCGCCGCTCGATGGCCGATTTAACCTCACGCTCTATGACCGCGCATGTCGCTGAAGCGGCCGAACAGACCACCGCTGCTCCGCAGATGCAAGCCGCTAGCCAATCTAACGCCGGATTGGTCCTGAGCTGGGATGTCAGCCAACTAGAGGCGGAGCCGACAGCGACTCTGATTCTCCGTCGCGGCGTTGGCGACGCGCCGCCTCAAACCCCGGCCGAAGGCGTCGAAGTGCCGCTCGGCGAAGACCTGTCCAGTGCCGTCGATCTGGGACTCCAGCCCGACACCGCCTACAGCTACACGCTGTTCATCCAGCGGCCGGGGGAGAAACCTGAGGTCGTCACCCAGATCATCGCCTCCACTCGGCTCTACCCGACGGAGTTGATCGTTGGCGATTTCTTAGTCAGCGGCGACCGCCTGACTAGCCCTTCTAACGGCCATTTCATCGCCGTCGACGCGGACGGCGGGATTGTCCTGTGCAACAACCGCAATCAGAAGCTCTGGTCGCTCGACATTGATCCCGATCCGACAGCGAGCCTCCAACTCCTGGGAGACGGCCGCTTGGTCGTCATCGCCGGGGAAGAAGAAGTCTGGGTGGCTGACACGGCGGTGGCGGGAGCCAAGTTGGTCCTGACTGACGATGGCGCCCTGGAACTGCTGGCCGCGGACGGCCAAGTGGCTTGGTCCTCGGCCGAGCAGGGTTACCAGTTGCGGGGTGGCGATTCGCCTTATGTGGTCAGCGAAGACGGCTGGACCCAGCCCGGTGCGGGACCGGTTTCGTCTGGCTACGGCATGAGAATCCATCCGATCTATGGCGGGACCAGAATGCACGCCGGTGTCGATATGACCGGTTCGCGCGGCAAGCCGATCTTTGCCGCCCACGATGGCGTGGTGCAGAAGGTCTACCAGGATTCGGGCGGTAACTGGACCATTGAAATAGACCACGGTGAGGGCATTTCGACCCGCTACCTGCATATGGACGGACTAGGCGGAATCCTGGTCAAAGAAGGTGACGAGGTAGTGGCGGGCGAGCAGATCGCCATCACTGGCAGTTCCGGCCAGTCAACCGGACCGCATCTCCACTTCGAAGTCCACGTCAATGGCGAGACAACCGATCCTGTCACCTTCCTAAAAGAAGTCGGCGTCACCATCCAATAGCCACCGGCCACCAGGGTCGGCCGGGTTGGCCAGGACTCTCACCGGCGCCCCTCGGCAATAGCGTCTTTCAGGGAAACCCCGCCCAGGCTCATCCCGCCCCGCAGCCGCTGGAAGGCGCTGGCAAAGCCCCCTTTCATGTTCACGAAGCTAGCTGAGCTAGCTGCCTAGCCGAACCCGCCAGTCCGCAGTGCACGCGACGGCTCAAGGAGGGGCAGAATCACTCATCGGTGCTGTGACTCAGGTCACACTTCGATGTTAGGGTCGTGGCGCAGTTTGAGTACCCCGCTCTCCCAAGACGCAAAGGAGCGCCTTGGATGTCTAAGGAAAGCTAAGGAGAACTCTTATGGGACTTGACCGTCGAGCATTTCTAAAAGGAGCAGCCATATCTGGAGCGGCGACAGCCGTGGTCAGCCTTTCAGCTTGCTCTCCCGCCGAGCCAAAGGATGAAACGGAATCCGCCGCAGCAGGAGGGGCAAAGGACTACAAGGCGAAGCCCGACCCGATCCCGGATGACCAGATCGCTGAAACACTGGAGGCCGATGTCGTCGTGGTGGGCGCGGGTACTTCTGGCACCCTCGCCGCCGTGATGGCCACCGAATCCGGAGCTAAAGTCATCGTGTTGCAAAAAGAAGACGCGCCGATCACCAACGGGATGGGCTTTGGCGCCTATGACCCGGATATTGAGCATCCCTATGACGTGCAAGACGCGATCACGCGCTGGATGCGGGAAAGCGAGGGGCGCTCGGACCGCCGGCTGATCCGCCGCTGGATCCAGTACAGCGGCGCTGCATGCAAGAAGATCTACGAACTGTGCAAAGATTCGGACGAAATCATCGTCGGCTTGACCACTGAGCCGGAAGCAGCCGTCTACCCGGATGAATGGAACTTCGCCTACAGCTTTGGCGGCGTGTTCATTGCCGGAAAGGAAGTGGTCGACGGAGGAACCCGGATCGCCTGCAAGATAATGCTGGACAAGGCCGAGTCGGACGGAGCCGAAGTCCTGTATTCGACCCCGGCCAAACAACTCGTCCAGGACGCGAGCGGACGGGTCACCGGCGTAATAGCCCAACGGGAGGACGACACCTACATCAAGGTGAACGCCAAGAACGGCGTCATCCTGGCCGCCGGTGACTACGGCAACAACGCCGATTTCCGCCGCGAGTATATGCCGCATATTGAGGGCCTGGCCTCCGCCTACATAGTCCAAAGCAATGTTGGCGACGGCCATCTGATGGGACTGTGGGCAGGCGCCAAGATGCAGCTAGGCCCGCACGCTGGGAACATCCACTACGACCCAGTGGCACCGCCCGCTCCTAATGTGGGTGGCTCCGGTTGCCCCTGGCTGTGGGTCAACCTCAAGGGCGAGCGTTTCTGCAACGAAGACATTTCCTACGGCCAGATTTACGCCCAAGCCATGAATCAACCCGAGTTCATCCACTTCCAGGTCTTTGACGACGACTACCTAGATCAGGTTTACGCCGGCAGGATGGGTGAGGGCAACCAGAAGACCGGCCTGGGCGGCGGTTTCGCGGGCTACGGCATGGCCTTCATCCAGGACGCCATTGACAGCGGCGAGATCCCCAGCGCTGACACGATTGAGGAACTGGCAGCCAAGATCGAAGTACCGCCGGAAACGCTGGCCGCGACTGTCGCCCGCTACAACGAAATATTCGACCTTGGCGTGGACGAGGATTTCGGCAAACAGGCGGCACGAATAACCGCCATCAGAAAGCCGCCGTACTACGCCATTATGCGCAAGCCCAGGCTGCTCTGCTCGCTGGGCGGACTGGTCATTAACGACAACATGGAGGTCCTGGATGAGGCCGGTGAGGTGATACCGGGGCTATGGGCTTCCGGCAACAACTCCGGCAACTGGTTCGGTGGCCTTGAGCATCCCATGGTCATGCCTGGCATGAGCCTCGCCCGCGCGGCTGTGACCGGCTACCTCGCCGGCCTTTCGGCTGCGGGGAAGACCTACTGAACGATTGGACTAAACAACACAGCTAGGGCGGAGGGGACAGGGGATGCACTCCTGTCCCCTCCGTTTGGATTTTCTTGACTGCCTGGCCCGGCCAGCGACGTGGACGGCATCGGGCACCTAAAGCGTCGCCAACTGGGCTGCAGACGGGCCTAAACCAAGGCTGGGCGCGGCTGCTCGCGCGGCGAGAGCAGCGGCGCTAGGAAGTGGTCGGCGAACGATGCCGGATTAGCCGCCACCGCTTCTGGGGTGCCGTGCGCGTCACGGCGTGGCGGCTTGTGGCGTCTGGCCGTCGGCGCCGTTGTCCACCTCGGTCAGGGTCTCGACGGCTTCAACTCGGGCGGCGGCGGCCAGAGCGGCGTCATTCGTCGCGAGCGGCCTACCAGATTGCAGGGCTGTGACCAGATAGGCCGCGTCGTAGGCAGTTAGCCGGTGCTTCTTGCCGTATTCGTGAAGCAGGCGAATGTCCGAGGCGGCTGCGTGCACACGCACGTCCATGGCACCCAACAGCGCCAGCATCCCGGCTAGGGCGCTTTGGTCCACACGGCCGCGCCGCTCGCAGACCAGAAAGACGTTGGCCAGTTCGAATCGCCACAATGCCGGTTCCACCAGGCCCTCAGCCTCGGCCCGCGCCAGCATGCTGTCTGTGAAGGCGGTGGCCTCGTCCTGAAGGAACCAAGCGGCTGCCACCGACGCGTCCGCCACCAGTCCTGCGGTGTTGGTAATGACTGTCATGAGCGCCCCTCGGCGATGGCGTCTTTCAGGGAAACCCCGCCCAGGCTCATCCCGCTCCGCAACCGCTGGAAAGCCTTGACCATGCCCCCTTCGGGGCGCCGTCCCGGCGGCGTCAAGAGGGCCACCTCGCGGCCGCGTCGCGTGATCGTGATGGTCTCCCCCCGGTCCACCCGGTCCAAAAGCTCAGACAGGTGCGTCTTGGCCTCAAAGGTCCCAACTGTGGTACTCATAGACCTAGTCTAACCAACTAACTAGCTTTCCAGTCTGGACAGCCCTTGCGCCGACGTGGACGGCATCGGGGCCTAAAGCGTCACCAACTGGGCTGCAGACGGGCCTAGACCAAGGCCGGGTGCGGTTCCTCGCGCGGCGAGAGCAGCGGCGCCAAGAACTGGCCGGTGAAGGAGGCGGGATTGGCCGCCACCGCTTCTGGGGTGCCCTGTGCGACCAGCAACCCGCCGCCGGAGCCCCCTTCCGGCCCCAGGTCGATCACCCAGTCTGCGGACTTGATGACATCCAAGTTGTGCTCAATGACGATCACCGTGTTGCCCTTGTCGACCAAGCCCTGAAGCACCCCCAAGAGTTTGCGAATGTCATCGAAATGCAGTCCCGTGGTCGGCTCGTCCAAGACGTAGCAAGTCTTGCCGGTCGAACGTCGTTGCAGCTCAGAGGCCAGTTTGACGCGCTGAGCCTCGCCCCCGGAAAGGGTCGGGGCACTTTGACCCATCCGCACATAGCCCAAGCCCACGCCCACCAACGTATCCAAATGGCGGGAAATCGAGCTGATCGGGCGGAAGAACTCGGCCGCCTCTTCGATGGGCATAGCCAACACGTCAGCGACGGTCTTGCCCTTGTAGTGGACTTCGAGCGTGTCGGGGTTGTAGCGAGCGCCGTGGCAGACTTCGCAGGGAACGTACACGTCCGGCAGGAAATTCATTTCGATCTTCAAGGTGCCGTCGCCCTTGCACGCTTCGCAGCGCCCGCCCTTGACGTTAAACGAGAAGCGGCCCGGCCCGTAACCGCGTAGCTTCGCTTCGGGCGTCTGGGCGAACAGCTTGCGGATAGCGTCCCAAACGCCGGTATAGGTGGCCGGATTGGATCGCGGCGTCCGTCCGATCGGCCCCTGGTCGACATGCACCACTTTGTCCAGCAGCGCGGTACCGCTGATCCGCCGATGCCGTCCCGGCACCTGCCGCGCACCGTTCAGCTCATTGGCCAAAGACGTGTACAAAATGTCGTTCACCAACGTCGACTTGCCGGAGCCGGACACACCGGTAACAGCCGTAAAGACGCCGAGCGGGAATGACACATCGATGTCGCGCAGGTTGTGTTCAACCGCCCCGAACACGGTCACCTGGCGTTGTTTCGATGTGCGGCGCCGCTTCGCTGGTAGCACGATTTCGCGTTCACGCGCCAGATACTGCCCAGTCAGCGAGCGCGGATTGGCCTCCAAACCGAAGATGTCGCCGGAGTGGACAATCTCGCCGCCGTGTTCGCCCGCACCCGGCCCAATGTCAACGATCCAATCAGCCGCCCGGATGGTGTCTTCATCATGTTCAACCACAATCAAGGTGTTTCCCAGGTCGCGCAGCCGCGTCAAAGTGGCGATCAGCCGGTGATTGTCGCGCTGATGCAGCCCAATGGACGGCTCATCCAAGACGTAAAGCACGCCGACCAGTCCGGACCCGATCTGCGTCGCCAACCTGATCCGTTGCGCCTCCCCACCAGACAAGGTGGCGGCCGGCCTATCCAGCGACAGATAGTTCAGCCCCACGTCAAGCAGGAAACCGAGCCGGGCGTCGATTTCTTTCAGAACCTGGTTGGCGATCGCCCTGTCTTTGGCGCTCAGTTCGAGGGTCTGCAGGAAGGTCCGGCATTGGCCGATGCCGAGCGCGCAGACCCCCGCTATCGACAGGCCTCCCACGCTCACCGCCAGTACCTC
>JAIRNM010000194.1 GCA_031258055.1 Bifidobacteriaceae bacterium | reverse complement strand
GAAAGAGAAGGACTGTTACAGCCACCCGCCCACGGCTGGTTCAGTGGCACACTGTTTCAGCCTGACACATTTGGGGTCCAAGATGTATCGGTCCTCGAACCTTGCCCCCAAGGTTATGGACCTGTGTTTACGCTGGTCGAACGGCACTTCTGGCTGGGATGGCGTCGGTCAAGATGGGCTCCTGAAAGACGTTCGGGGCGAGGTCGTGGTTCATGATGTACAACCTAGAACCTCGCTCAGCCCTGAAAACGCGGCCCGTCTCCTGGCCGAGTTCCAGAGCGGGGAGTCCATCCGGGGGCTGGCCCGGAAACACAAGCTCCACCGCACCACGGTGATCCGGTCGTTGCGCCGGGCAGGGGTTCCCCCGCTCCAGCCGACCTCGGTCACGAAGAAGGCCGAATTGGTCTGGGAAGCTCAACGCCTGCGCAAAGAGGGGTTGACGTTGCGGAAGATCGCCGAGGCGATGGGCGTCTCGCACCCAACCGTCCACCGTTTGCTGCACGCTTGATAGTCACAGCGTCATCACGGGGGCCGGTCGCGTGACGGAGCTAGAGGACGCGGGATCGGTGTTCCCGTGCAGGAGTGGCCGCATCGGTTCGATGAATTCCAGGAAATCGATCAGGGAAGGTTGCTCCCAGCCGTCGCCCAGGCTGGGGCCGATGGCGCGGCGGATCGCAGCCCGGATCGCGGAGTGGTGGAGGCCGGTCACAGCAGCCAACTCGCGCAAGCCCACTTTGGCGGTGCGGGACACGTCGATGAACAAATGGCCAAGGTGATCGCGGGCCTGGGTGGCGGCATCGACGGCGTGAGTGACGTCTTGGGTGGCGGTGAGCAGGTCGTGGACCTGGGCCGGGGTGATCTCAGGCATCGCGCCGTCCCACCGCTTCGTTCCAAAGGTCCGTCCATTCTCCACGCAGTCGCGCGGCTAGCAGCAAGTCGCCCTCGTTGACGGCACGGGCGATAGCCGCTTCCAACATGTCCAACCTGTAGGTCACACTGCCAAGGTGCTCACGCCCCACCGGCCTCGCGCCCAACAGCCTTGCCGGGGACATCTACACGGGCGAGCCGATCATGTTCCGCCGAGATGAGGCGTTATCCGCGACGGAGGAGTCGGTTCAGGTGTCGGCGCGTTCTTCCAGCACACGGCGGGTCCGCGCCAGTTCCCTGGCCAGCAGGTCTTCATCTGGGAGTGCCAACCGGTATTCCGCCGCCAGCACCTCGTTCGGCAACCCGTCCAAGGCGTAATGGGCTTCGTCCGCCCCTTTCTCTGCGCAAAGGATCAGGCCGACCGGCGGGTTCTCCCCTTGCTTGACCCAGTTCGCGCGGGCGTAGTTGAGGTAAAGATGCATCTGTCCCGCGTCCTGGTAGGAGAAACGGCCCCGCTTCAGATCGATTAGCACCAGGCAACGCAACTGCCGGTGGTAGAAGACTAAATCAACCCGGAACCACGTGTCATCCAAGCGGAGACGGCGTTGCCTGGCCACGAAGGCGAAGTCGTCGCCAAGTTCCAGGAGAAACTCCGCCAAGTGGGTGAGGAGGGCCTCTTCAAGATCGGTCTCTGAGTATTCGTCTTTGAGGTCAAGGAACTCCAAAATGAACGGGTCGCGGAACGAGGCGCTGACCGGAGCTTCGCTCCCCACCTCCACCACTTCGCTCTTGCCGCGCTGAAGCATGGCAGCCTTGTCTTTGGACAGGGCGGTTCTTTCGTAGAACTGGCTGGCGATCTGACGTTTCAACTGGGCGATAGTCCAGCCGTTGCGCAGCGCCTCAGTCTCGTAGAACCGCCTAGCGAAGTCGTTCTTGACCGCCATCAGGCGCACATAGGCGGTCCATGGCAGCGGGAACAACAAAGCCCACACTGGCGAGTCCAACTTTGGAGGAGAAGCCAGCGCGGGGACGGGCAGGGCGACGGATTCTCAAATCGCTGATTCGATAATCTGCGGAGCCGGAGATTCTCTAATCGACGATTGGAGAATCCGGTCCGGCGGCCAGGCCAACCGGAACTGTCTCATCAAATACAGGTTTTGCACGCTGTACCCGCGCCCAAACCGGCTGGTCAGGTCAGCGGCCAGCCGCTCCATCGTTTCCGCACCGTATACCGCCCGCTCCGACCCGGCCTGCTCCTCCTCCACGATCCGGTGTCCAACGCTCCAGTGCTCCGCCGTCATTACAGTGTTGACGTTCCGCGCCACCACATCCCGCGCGTGCTCCAGCAGCGCGACCAGATCGCCGAGCAGGCTCTGATAACCGCCGTTCACCTCGACATCGCCCATGCCAGTCCCGTCTGCCGACTCGAAGCGGCGTCATATCACGCCGTGCCTGCAAGCCTACCGACGGCCACGGACAATCCCTTGGCGGTCTCGGCGGGCTGCTCCGCGCACCTTCCAGGTGAAAACGGCCCACCTCTTATCAGGTGAGGCCGACACCTGCGTGGGAAGGACCACTATGACTGAATATCCACCTATCCGGGACGCTGCCGGTTCCCGCCGACGGCGGGCGCGGCGCGGTTCCAGGTTCGCTTTGCTGTTGAGGGCGTTGGTGGCGCTGGCGGTGGCGTTGGGGGCTACGGCCATCATCGCCCCGGCGGCCCAAGCGGCAGAGTACGTGACCGGCGAGTGGGGCACCTACAAGGGCGCTTCGACGTTCTGGGGGAACCTGACCGTGGGCGGGGTCTACGGGTTGTGCATCGATCCCGGCACCCAGCCGCCGAACTCGCTCGGCCCCGGCAACGCCACAAAAGTCTGCCGGGCTGTCAAGGACGGCAAGCCGGACAAGACCACCCAGATCGCTTACCTGCTCGCCCGCCACTTGAAGGACACCGACACCAAGACGTTGGTGTCTTTGTCGCAGTTCGGCAGGGGCGAGTACCACGACTCGATCCCGGTCACCTACCCGTCCCGCTACGCCGACTTGGTGGCCGAGGCCAAAGACGCGAGGCCGAAAGACGCCTACGTCCAGGTTGACTTGGACGCGGGCAAGGTGTGGGTCGGGATCGTGTCCGGTGGCGAGGCGGCCAAACTCGTCAGCGGCGGCTTGAAAGGCGCCGACGCGCACTTCCTGGCCGGGTATTCGGCGAAGGTTGAGATCACCAGCCCGAACGCGACGTTCGCCGACGGCTCCAAATTGAAGACCGTCGAGTCCAAGGGCAATGCTGTTTCGCTGGACATCAGGGCCGCCCACGATCTGATCGCTGATGAGAAGGTCACTCTGGTGGTCGAAATCGGCGGCGTGCCACAACCGTGTTTCATGATGCACGAGGAGAGCAACAGCCAACGGGTGCTGACCCCCCCTGTTCGCCACGCTGACCGGCAACCACACCGCGACAGCGGATCAAACCCCGTGGACGCCATTGGTGTCTTCCGAGGTCACCACCCCGGCTCCCAACAAGCTTGGAACAGCGGCCGACAAGGTGAAAACCGTTGTGACTTCAGGGAGTTGGCCGGTGACGCAGTGGGCAGACGCGGCACAGACCAAGCCCAAGACCTATGTGCCGATGGTTGCCGCCGGGCAGATCATCCGCGCCGAGCGGCAACTGCCGCTTCGGTGTCCGTGCCCGCCGGGGCGAGCGTGCTGCCGGGCAAAGCGACCGCGACTCTGGCCGGGCCTGGCGTGTGGGATACCGTCAGCATCCCTCTTCCCGCGACGGCTGGGGCCGGGTATTACTCGGTCCGGTGGCGTTTTGACCGGGCCGACCAGGGCGGCAACGCGAAGTACCTGCCCGTGGGCGGCTCGTGGTGCGACGACTACTTCTCCGCCACCGAACTGTTCACGCTACCGATGACGTTGGGTCTCCACCAAAGCCCCCAGCCGTATGGTCGCTAAAGGCGAACCCGCTAACGACACCGTGACCCTGTATCTGCCGGACCAGGCCGACAACTGGATGACTGACCGTGACAGCGGGCCGGTCACAGTCAAAGCCCATGGCACGCTGTATGGATCGTCGCTGCCGTTCGCCGAGCAGGCCGCGCCGCCCGCGACCGCTGCCAAACTGGGCGAGGCGAACATCAACATCACCTTGCCGACATCGGGCCGCGAACCCGTCACGGTGCCCGCGCCCGCCGGGTTCGACCTGCAAGGGGCCACCCATTGGACGTGGGTGTGGGAGGTTCGCCTGGCCGACCAGCCCGCCCCCCGTCGCAGCTTTGTTCGCCGGGGACGCGAAGGACTCGTTCGGGAAGGCCGACGAGTCCGGCTACGTTCCGATGACGCTGGCCATCGCCTCGAAACTGCCCGACCAATACCGGGCCAATGGCCAAGCCCCGGACGACACGATCACCATTTCCTTGGGTAACCCCGAGGACCAGTGGATCGCACTGCCGTCTGGCAAACCCGCCATCGTGAGGGTCGATGGCGTCTACTACGCCGGGTCGGCGTCATCGTTCACGATCTCCGACCAGCAGCCCGCCGACGCCAAGGCGCTCGGCACCGCGACGGTGGACGTGACCCTGCCGACTTCTGGGAGGGAGCCGGTGACGGTCCCGGCCCCGGCAGGATTCACCGTGCCGACCTCGCAGTATGGGACATGGGTGTGACAGATCAAGCGGGCCGACCAGACCCCCGAGGTCGCCGCGTTGTTCGACAACGATCCGGCTGACAAGTTCGGCCAACGGTTAGAAACCCACGTCACGCAGATGGACCTTGCGATCCACTCCCAGGTCGCCGAGGCGACTGTGCCCGAGCCGAAGGGAGACACGACAGTCCAAGTGTGCGACGTGGTGTGGGTGGATCACGCCAGTCCGGCTGACCTGTGGCTGGACCAGTGGGGCACGAACAAGCCTGTCGAGGTCAAGATCAACGGCAACTTGTACCGCTCTGCGGTGCCCGGCCCCCAGACCACCAGCATTGACAACACCCTGCCCATCGTGGACAGCTACGAGCTGACGTTCACCGCCGCCGGGAAGGACCACGCCCAGCGGGTTTGCCACACCGTCGCCTACGGCGAATACGGGGCCTACGGCTTCGCGTTCGGCATCGACTTGGCCAAACAGCCCGCCGCGACCAAGGGCTACCTAGCCAAAGGCACGGTGACCCCGTTGTGGCTGCCGGTCGAGACGACCATCGTGCGCCGGGTGCCGGTGATCCACACCGCCGCGACCCGCTCGACCGCCACGAACGACGGCACCCAGAAGGTGTTCTTCACTGACGAAATCTGGCAAATCGACTGGCCCGAGGCCGCTGCTGACACCGACCTGAACGGCGCTGTCGGTCACGGCTCCTGGCCCGGCTACGGCCCGTGGACCGGAGACGGCAAGACCATAACGGTCGAGCTTTGGCGAATCAAGGGCGAGGTGTCGCCCGAGTCGTGCTCGGCTGACAACCCGGCGGCCAAGCTGACCGCCACCAACCAGGCAACACCGGCGGTGAACACCTGGGGAGCTTCACAGAAAGTATCCGGGTCGAAGTTCACCGCCGAGGGCGGGGAGCCGAAGGACCACAAAAGTAGATGGTGCGTCTGCTGTTTGCGCTTCTAGCCTACTGGTCGGCGGGCGAGTCTGAGGCTGAGCCTGCGGACCAGGCAACCTTTGCGCTTCCTAGCGCAAGCCAAGGACCGCAAAAATAGCCGCGTGTCCTGATCGTCCCACCTATCCTACCTGGCTATTCGGAGCGCGATCGGTCCCCGCGCGTGCCGGCCGGCATGGTCAGACCCGTGATGTCGGGCATGGCGAGTTTGACGCCCGTGTTAGTCCGACGCGTGCATCGTTCGGAGCTTGCCGGACGTGCCCCGAAAGCCCCCATCCCCGCATTGTTGGTGGCCAGTCCTGGGAGTCGGGCGGTGGGCACTTTTGACTGAGCTATGGTCGCCCGAAACCTCAAGCGGCCGAGGTGGAAACGCAAGACCGGGACTTCTCGGAGAGCGCGCGGCGCAGTAGGGTACTGCCAGGGCGCTCGATCAGACGGTACATCGCTGTGGCGATGGCGGCCGAGGACAAGAATGCCAGACTGATTACGGTGGTCGGATTCAGATGGGGAGAGGTCCAAGATATGATGAGCAATCCCAGCGGCAAATGTATGAGGTAGAGGCAATAGGTCGGCTTCGCCGCCACAGTCAACGCCGATTCCCACCGTCTTGGCAACCGCGCCAGCGCGCCGAACAGCACTGTGGCGAAACAGGCCACAACGCACAGAGTGACCTGGGTTGAGTTCAGCTCAACTGCTCCGCCCGTGCCACTAGCCAACGCGCGGGCGCGGGCCGGCCCGGTCCAAGCCGCCGCGAAAGCCGCGTTTTCCGCCAACACCAGCCAGAAGGAAGAGGCTTTCAATCCCCATTTGGCCAGTCCGTATATGGCAAGGCCACCCGCGAACAGGGGTGAATATGGCGCGACGAGCAGTTCCGATACAAGGCTGGAACCGGTTCGGTCGCAGAGCGCAGCCGCAGGAGCCCACAGCGCTGCCAGGGCGACTAAACGCCCAGACGTCATACCGACAGCGCATAGGCCGGCGGCGATCAGATAGAAGCGTAGTTCCGCCCACAGCGTCCATTGAGAAGCGAATACATCGCCCACCCCTGCGGCGGACTGCATCATCGTGAGGTTGACGAGCACGTCGCCGAGGCTTGGCCCGGTGTAACCCAGGATTCTGTAGATGGCAGCCCCCGCTAATACTGCGAACCAATAGGCCGGGAACAGCCGCACTATCCGCGCTGTCACGAACGACCCAGGGGTCTTACCGCCCAAGGCCATCGGGATCACCACGCCAGAGATCACGAAGAAGATGTCAACGCCGAACAGCCCAACCGCTGCTCCGCACCCTTGAGGGGTCCCCTCGAACGGTGGGCCCCCGAACCACAAGCCGCCATCCCACCCGACGAAGTGATATGCGGTCACCCCTAGAGCAGCCAGTATTCGAACCCCGTCCAGTCCGGCGGCTCGGTGCTGACGCGCCGCATCTGCGCGCCGTGGTCGAAATCGATCGTGGCCGAGATCGCGCTCGCAATCACCGCGCCCGCTAGATGAGCCCATGGCGGACGAGTCGGCCGAGATAGACGCGGAAATCTTCATCGCAGGGGTCTTGTGGACGATCAAGCGGCCAGCCCGACATCGCCTGGATGAGAGAATCGACATGCCGACCACCTATCCAGCCCAAAATCGTTGAACCCGATAGCTTGGGCTCGCCTTCGAGTGATTCCTTGAGCACGATTGTTAGCCTGCGACCGTACTCATGTTCCGCGCCGACCGCAGCGCGCAGCGAGTCATCCGTCGAAGCGTTTTCGACCGGCGCTTCTGGATGGCTCAACGAAGCTAGGTCATTGTCGGCAAAGTCGCCTGCGGGCGTCATCGACTCCAGCCACGCGACGTCGGTGATGGTCAAGGGACGCCTATAACGTTCGACGGCCGGGTCGATCTCATGATCTAGTTGCCCCTCTGGCAGGATTCTGGTCGTTGCGACTCGCGCTCGGCACTGACGAATCAGAGCCTGCTCGACGTCATACGGCGTGAACTCTCGCCAGCCGCGAGCGGTGTAGCGTTCGAAATAGGTCAGCATTGGTTTCACGTCGCGCGCGACAACGAAGAGGCCTTCGCGGCGACCGCGCTCCCTTCGTGTCGTGTTCTCAAGCTTGTCCAGTCGGCGTGTGCACTCGGCACGGGTGTCACTCACCGAAGACCCCGCCCCTAGCCGAAACTGGGGGCGGGACCGGTTGCCCACGGCTAGGTGGCCTTTGTGCGGCGACCCGGCGCACCGGCTGCACCTACGGACTAATGTACGCCTCAAAGTGGCTCAGGTTGGCGGCCTGCTGCTGGGAGAATCTCACACCGGTGCCCCATAGAAGGCGTGCATCACGCGGTTACTCGGATGGTAGTGGCGATACCAGATTCCCGAAGGTGGTTTGCTCGGTTTGTGATGCTCGGGGCCAATAGGATTGGCCCCGTTGCCCACTGACTTTGCAAGGTTCTTGGCGTCAGACTGGACGGGCGTGTAGAAGTTGCGGCCTGTCTTGCCCTGCGAGATAGCGGTGCTGGAAGTCACTCCGTTTCCTCCCACGAAGACGTAGTTGCCCTTGATGGCGGCCTGGAAATACTTCTTGTCGGGCTTCTTCTTGATGTCGGCCTTGACCTTGTCGATTATGCTGGTCGTGGCCTTAACGAGGAGAACAGTGCCGACGATGATAGCCGTCCCCACTGCAAGCCAATAGAGAATCTCTGCGACCGCGAACCCGGCGAAAATGACCGGTATTGCCACCGGCACAGACGTATGGAGTTCATCGCCACTGAACTCGGCGGTTTCACCCGTTTGGGGGTCCGTCAGCCGGAACCGGACGTTCCCTTCATCGAGTGCCAACACCTGGATCTCGAAGACTCTGTCGACCAGCACGCCGTCGATGATGTCCTTGTACTCGATTGTTCCCGAGGCGTCGCGGCCGAGGTCCAGCACAGATTCGAACTGTGAATCGGCGTCCGGCGTTGCCTCGACCGCTACTTCGAGTGCGCCCGGTTCAGCGTCGAGATCGGTGACTTCCAGTCCCTCTTCGGCCAAGCCGTCATTGAGTTCCTCGACGATTTGCTCTTCTGTGACTGCGCCCGGTGGAGCTTCTTCTGCTGACGCTGGTGTCAAGTTGCCGACCATCGCCACGGCGGCGGCTGCGACACCTGCTACAACGGCTGGTCTGAGCCAGCGCGACGGTCGCAGTGATCGTGCTAAGTGCATGGTCTAGTCCCTTCAGTTGTCGGTGTGATTTGGTAGCGGTTCAAGAAGCAACAGGAGCTGCTCATCCATCAGGGTTCCGCGCTCGATGAGTTCGCGGATTATGGTGCGAGCGGCTGCGGCGGCGGCAATTGATGTGCCTCCTGGCTCAGACACATCGCCACTCAGGTCGGTAGCCTTGATTCCCTTGACCACCATCCCGAATTCAACCTGTCGGCGCGTGCTGTACGAGGCAAACACGCCGGGCGCGTCGAGTGCCCCAATAGAAACAGCGCTATCGCATCGTGCTGGATAGTCAGCTCCCAGACTCGGGAAATTGCCTGCAGCTGCGATCACGATGGCTCCGTCGGCGGCAAGCGCGTCCACACGGTCGCAGATACCTGCCTGGTCGTGGCGCGCGCCGACTGTCACCAAGACCACATCGGCCCCGTTCAGCAGGGCTTCGTCGAGTCGCGCGACGAGTTGGCCATCCTGGTTCTGCGTAGAAAGACTTACAGGCAACACGGAGATGCCGACTGCATCGGAGTCCAGGGCGTCGGATAGGCCCGCGCCGACAACTACGGAGACGACCTGAGCCGTGTGATCGGATGGCGTTCCGTGTTCAGGCTGTACTACATTGTAGTTGTCAAGCCAAGATGACTCTTCGGCCACGGAGCCGTCATCAATGATCGCGACGGCTATTCTCGCGCCGGGAGACCGGGACGCAAGTGGCGTTTCGACCGGTGTTGCCGTGCAACCGGCCGTCAACACAAGACAGAGCGCGGACGAGCCGCACCATGTCGCCCGGCTGGGCTTCATTCTGTCTGCCACGGGGGTATCCTTCGGTCAACTAGGTCGCGTCGCCCGCGGCGGCAGTCTACTCAGGCCAGGATCAAGCGGGGGCTGACCTAAGTCCTAAGAGAACTCCGGTCAATCACTATTTCAGCGATCCTCGCGGACAGAGGGCAACTGCAGATGACGACCGCCGGTCCCGTGAAATCCGCGCGATGCTTCCGCAGCCGTGTCCCTAGGTGCCGATCACATGCTGATTGCGGTTCCCGAACGGTTTGTGGTGTCCGCACCGAAGGCTTCTGCTGACGGCTGGCTCAATAACGTGGAACAGCCTGGCTCAATAACGTGGAACAGACTGGCTCAATAACGTGGAACAGCCTGGCTCAATTTCGAGGCGAACGACACCCAGAGTGATCCGGTGGCAGGTCCTCTTGTCATGTCGCATGGTCTAGACAGCGAACTCGGAACCACAGATGAGGCAGTACAGGTGTGCCAGGTGAGCCTCTGGCACTTTGATCGGCTCGTACTCGTGGCAAGGAGATGCCACGATCACCATGTCATCAGGCTCCACCATCGGAGCGGGGGCAATTGGCGCGGGGCCAGGCTTGAATGAGATGTCCTTGGATCGGCTACCCCGGAACATCTTCCCTAGTTCATAGTTCAAGGTCTGATGGACGACTCGCTCTGGCTCCTGCATATTCCGCTGGGTGGGAGCCGGGGTTCCGGTGGGGTGAGCCACCTTGGTGGCTCACCCCGTGTGGAGGGCGTCAGCCCTCCATGTGGTTGAAGTGTCGGCGCATCGACTCGGCGCAGTCGAGGACGGTCATGTGCGCGTTGGTGGTTATCCGGTCCATGATCGCCTCGGCCACCACTTTCTCCTCCATCCGGTCGTGCCAGTCGCCGGGCGGCAGCTGCGTGCAGAAGATCGTCGAGG
>JAIRNM010000189.1 GCA_031258055.1 Bifidobacteriaceae bacterium | reverse complement strand
ATTGGCTAAACGCGGTCTCGAGGATTGATTCCGTGCTGGCGCAGGCGCCTTCTGCGGCCGGCACCCAATAGAGTAACCAACTATAGGTACGCGGGTGGTTGTCCGGCGGCGATGGCGTCCGGGGGTGTTGTTCGCAGAGCACTCGATCCGGAATGACTTCGTTGACAACTGGGCCACGGGGTTGCGGGACGGCGACAGCCGTTCGGCGGGGGCCTGGGCCGATGCCGTGTGCCGACCGTCGTGGACCGGAAGGGATGAGGCCGGGCACTGCGGGATCGCACTTGCCGATTGAGGTCGCCCTGGGGCGTCAACGTTGCGAGGGTCGGAGCATGACACAAAAATGACGCGCGGGGATCGCAGACGCCCACCATCGGCCACCGATTGTCAACGGCGAAACCGCAGGTCAACGCAAGTTTTCAACGGCAGCCATCGCATGCCATCGCTCCCGTAGTCAAGCTCTCAAGGCGGTGGCGTCGGTTCGAATCCGGTCGGAGTGGCTTTGTGGGACCGCCGGCCGGTCGCGCTCGGCTCCACTGAGTCTGGGTGTCCCGGTCGGCTAAGGCCAGCCTTCAGCCGGCTCTCGTCTGCTTGCCTCGGAGCTGGCCACCTATGTCGCCGGACGCTATGTGTCATTCGAGGTCAGCACGCTTTCTTTGGCAGAGGACATCGCCTTCAGGCGCCGTTTGTTCGGTGATCGGTCCACAACTGATCAGCATTTCGCAAGGTATTTGCGCCAGGGCGGGTTCCCCGGCATAGTCGCGGCGAACTTGGGAGCCGGACAGGCGGACACCGCCATCTAAGACATTTTCAATTCCGCTTAAGCCGAAAATACGACGCTCCATCCGATCCGGGGACGCAAAATCCTATCGATCATCAGATGCCTCCTGGACTGCCCCGATCTAGCTTGATTGCGATAGTCCGTGCCCCCCCAAACTTGCGGCCGGACACACACGCCACGTTCCGCAACAAGGAGGAGCAATCCATGAATAAGAATGAAACCCGATCCACCCCAGACAAGAAGACCCTGTCTCGCCGCACTTTCATCACTGGAACGGCGCTGGCTGGCGCCACAATTGCGGGCGCGACCGCTGTGTCGGCCTGCTCCAAAGACGGTGATGCCGACTCGACCGCGCGGTCAGGCGACTGGTTGCCCAAGAAGTGGGATTACGAGTGCGACCTACTGGTGATCGGCTACGGCGGCGCGGGCATGTGGGCATCGCTGATCGGCGCGGACGAGTGCGGCCAGAAGGTCCTGGTGCTGGAAAAGGCGCCGGAGCGCGGCGGCGGCAACAGTTCTATCAATAACGGCGAGTGGGCCATCATTGAGCCCGACAAGAAGCAGGACTTCAAGGATTACATCAAGGCTTTCACTCACGGGCTGACCCCGGAGCCAATGATCGACGCCTGGGTAGAGGAATGCGCCCGCAACACTGAGTACGCCGACAAATACGGCATGACCTACGAAGTGACAGAGGTGGCGCTGGCGGGCTCAATCCCGGAGTACCACTTCCTTGATCCGAAGTTCTCCGGCTCCCAGAAGCTGTCCTCGGTTGACGGCTTTGGCATGTTGAGCTTCCATGAGCTGGACGAACAACGCGCCAAACTCGGCGTGGAGGTTGTCTTCAGCGCCCACGATGAGCGCTTGATCCAGGACCCCGCCAGCAAGGAAATCCTCGGCGCCTGGACCCAGATCGGCGACGACCCAACCGAGAAAGCGGTCAAGGCGCGCAAGGGCGTCATCATGTGTATCGGCGGCTTCGAGTTCAACGAGGAACTGAAGAACACCTACCTCAAGTGCCATCCGTTCAAGTTCCAAGGCTGGCAGTTCAACACCGGCGATGGCATCAAGATGGTCGAGGACGTGGGAGCCAAGCTCTGGCACATGGACATGACGATCTCGATGTACTCGATGTACACGCGCGACCCGGAGTTCGACTTCTCAATCCTGGCGTTCCCCGCCGGCTCTTCTTACATGATCACCAACCGCCTGGGCAAGCGCTACACCGACGAGAACAACATGGGCTCTCCCCACAACGGTTGGCATACGCTGCTGCACTTCGACGACGGGATCGACGACTACGATCGCATCCCCTCTTGGTGCGTCTTCGACCAGACTTGCTTCGACGCCGGGAAACTCGGCACCAGCCAGGGCGACTGGTTCGAGTGCGGCAACTTCGCCACCGACCTGCCCGATTCGATCCGCGCTTGGGACGGTTGGAGCCAGGACAACAAAGCCGAGTTGGAAAGGGGCTGGATACTCAGCGGCGCGACCCTCGAGGAGTTGGGCGAGAAGATCAAGGCCTACGACCCCTGGATGGACATCGACACCCTCAAAGCCACCTTCGAGGAGTATCAGCGCTTCTGCGGCCAGGGACGCGATGAGCGCTTCAACCGCGAAGCGAAGACCCTTCAGGCGCTTGACGCTGGCCCCTACTACGCTTACGCGATCTATCCCGGTAGCTGCTCCACCCTGGGCGGCCCGATGAAGAACGAGCACGGCCAGGTACTCGATCCAGCGCACAAAGCCATTCCCCGTCTCTACGCGGCTGGCTGCTTCGGCAACTTCCAGAGCCACAGCTACGGCATCACCGGCGGCAACAACGCCGAGAACCAGGTTTGGGGCCGGATCTCGGCTCGCCACGCCGCGGGCCTGGACGCTTGGGACGTGGAGAAAGGCTAACCAACCTTCACCTGTCCGGGTTGACACGGGTCCGCGAAGCGCTGGTGAAACACGGCAGGCAAGCACGGGGTTGCGCCTGGGGGTTGGTCCTTCGCCCGCCTCCCCCAGGCAGGTGCGCTCGCAAGTCAAATGTCCAG
>JAIRNM010000186.1 GCA_031258055.1 Bifidobacteriaceae bacterium | reverse complement strand
GTGCAGTGGGAGACGGCCCGGTCCGACGAGGGCCAAGCGCAGTGTGTCCAAGAGGCCCGCAACCGGGTGACGCAGTGGTACGGGCAAGAGTTGCCGATCTTTATCAGCGAGTTGGGCTACACCACGGGCGACCCCGCCTTCCCGCCTGAGCGTCAAGCGGAGCTGCTGGTCAAAGCCTATGTACGGGTGCGAGCGGTGGACGGCGTGGCGGGCATCTGGTGGTACGACCTGCTGGAGGATTACGTTTACAACAACGGTGTTGCCAACGTCAACGAGAACGGCTACGGGCTGATCAAACGCGTCGGCAGCCTTGACCAACACGAGGTCGGTGACTACAAGCCAGCCGCTTACGCCTATGCCGCGCTGGCGGGCTTCTGGAAGGGCTGCGCCAACCTGTCGGGGGACATCACGGACAACAACTACTTCCAGATCGACTGCGCCGATGGCGGGCGGCACGTCTTCGTGGACGCCACGCTGGGACAGTTGCAGCAAGCCCAAGCCGCTGGCGGCACGCTGGTAGACCTTTTGGGAGAGAAAGGCGAACTGCCCAGCGGGACACCTGTGACCGCCGATTGGGCCGGGCGTGAGGTCGGCGTGTACGGAGCGACGTTCGATTCGTTCGGGCTGCGTCTTGAGGGCAAAGCCTATCGGGGGCAAACGGTTACCGCTGTCACCGATTTGCCCGGAGTCGAGGGGTACGCCTGGGAGATCAAAGACAGTAGCGGCGCCTGGGTGACGGCCCCTTACGCACCGGCCGATCCGGCCGTCGCCTCGTACACGATCGGCGGCGATTCAGGCACGGGTTGGGCGGATTTCCAGGACAGTTGGGGACGGGATTTCAAAGTGTCGGCCCTGAAGGACGGCCAGGTAGTCGGGACCGCCTTCTTTAGGCCAACCACCCATCAAGCCGCCGGGTATGCCTCGGCGCCGGGCCTGACTTCGCCCAGCCCAGGAGTTCTGCAGGTGGCGGGCGACGCCTGGTCCTTCGACTGGGCGCAAGTCAATCAACCGGGCCGCCTCTATTTCACGGTGGGCGGCCGCTGCGGCGAAGTCGGTGTTGACGGCTACGGTCCCTTCGAGGCGACCGAGAGTTGGCTCGCCCGCATCGGCACGCTGTTTCCGCAGATCACCGGCGCGCTTTACGGCTTCGATTTGACTTTCCAAACCAACGAATACGGGCCTCAGCAGGTCTTCATCTATTCCGTGCCCGTGGATTGGCGGCCCGAATTGGGCTGCGCCGGTTTGACTACCACCCTCGGCGGCGGCAACGCCTCAACTGTCGACTTGGGAGAAGAGCCCACGGAACTCGGCCAAGGCCAAGAAGCGTTCGAGCCGATCAAGTCAGACCAGTTTTACACCGGCCTGCTGACCCACCTTGATCCGAATCCTGGCTGGGACACCGTCGAACAAGTCCGCCTGGCAATCGAAGACTGGAAGGTTGATTCTTTCCGGGTGGAGGCAATGTGGAGGTCCACACTGTCCGCCACCGGCGTTCTGGGGGGATCGGCTGGTTCCCGCGCCTACCTGGCCGGGCGGACGGCGGGCTGGAGCGCGATGGCGCCCGAAGCCAATGTCCTGCAAATCCTGGACTACGGCGCTGAGCCTTGGGTGCAAGGTTTTCCCTCAACCGATTTTGAGCGCCAGAAGTTCGCCGAATATGTCGAGTACGTGCTGACGGCTTTTGACGGCGACCGGGCCGGGATTGAACTGTGGAACGAATGGAACGGCTACGCGGGCTGGATCTACGGCCAATGGGAGAAGGATGATCTGACAAGCCGCTACCCGGAACGCACAAGCAACCCCCGCTATCGCTGGGGCGACGACTGCCCTTATGACCCCGAGCAGGGTAATGCCTGCCCGCTGACCTACGCCCTGTTAGCCAAGGAAGTCGAGCCAATCGTCCGCAAGTTGGCGCCGGGAACGCCTTTCATAGTCGGCGCGATCAGCGGCACGGACCCAACGTTCATGGAGGCGACGCTGGGATATATGCGGGAATTGGGCGTCCAAGTCGATGGGGTATCGCTCCACCCGTACGCTTATCTGGGATCGGTTGGGAACAACCGGCCAAGACACGTCGACCGAGCGGTCGAGTGGTTCGCCGACCAAATCGAGACGTGGTACGGGCAAGCGCTGCCGGTCTACGTCAGCGAGGTCGGCTGGGCTAGCTGCACGAAGGAGACGAACCCGGCCTGCGTGACAGAGGACGAACAAGCTCGTCGCCTAATCGAGACCTACGTCCGGCTGCGTGGGGTCGATGCCGTCCAGGGCGTCTGGTGGTACGACCTTCGGGACGGCGGCAACGACCCGGAAAACCAGGAGCATCGCTTCGGCGTACTGCGCCGGGGCGGCGAGGTCAAGCCAGCCGGGACGGCGCTGGGCGCTCTGGGCAACTTCTGGGCGCCATGTTCCGACCAGTCCTCCCGTCCCGGAAGCTGGGATGTCGACTCGATCACCTACACGCTGACTTGCGAAGGCGGTGAACGGAGCATCACGATCAGCGCCCCGGCCGATTTCACGGTCCCGGCGGGTTTCAGTGCCGTCAACTTGGTCACAGGCGAGACCAGCCAAGACGCGGCCCTGCCTGCCGACTGGGGTGAGGCGCCACACGTTGGCCTATATCCCGAGACGCCAGCCCCGGCGCTGGATTTGGCGCTGTCGGGATTTGAGGTGCCAACCGTCTCCTCCGGCACCGAGGCTGTGGCCGGGGTCGATTCGTACGCGCCGACCGTTGTGCTGCGCGACGGCACCTGCGATCCGTTCGCAGATCCAGTCGAGGTGGTGTTCTCCTATCGGCTGGTCGGGCTGGACGAATGGACGCTCGGACAGACCGTGTTGAGTGAGGCGGGAGCGGCCACCTGGACCGACTTCTCGTTGGAAGTCGCGGGGCTCTACCAGGTCAAGGCTGAGGTCGGTGCCGTCCCAGTCGGTTCACCGGTTGCGGTCGAGTTCGTGGCCGGTCCAGTAGCGCCGACACAGTCGGCGGCAACCTTAGCCGTCACGGGCGTTGACGTCGCGGCCGATTCGTCCTCGGTGTACTCGGTCCGGCTGACCCTGGTCGACGGATTCGGCAATCCAATCAGCCGCGAAGGCGAGTCAGTCGTATTCGATTTGGGTGACGCGACTGGCGCCTTCTTGGTCAATCCAGCTAAAGGGGAGAAGCTTGGTGGCTCGACCACAGTCGGGGCGTCATTGGTGGGCAACGTTGGCGTTGATGTGGCCAGCAGCGAAGCCGGGACATTCACTTTGTTGGTCAGCTACGGGGACGTGTTATTGGCCGAGGTCGAATTGGTGTTCGCCCAACCAGCGCCGCCAAGCACCGAACCGAGCGCCGAGCCCTCGGAAGAGCCTAGCGAAGAACCGGGCGCCGAGCCGAGCGCCGAACCGTCAACAGTCCCGAGCACTGAGCCGTCAGAGGGCCCAAGCCCTGGGCCTTCGGCGGAGCCGAGCGCCGTTCCTTCGGGCCAGCCGACCGCAGACCCTTCGCAGCAACCAACTAGCGAGCCTTCTAAGCACGCGACCGGAACGTCGCCCGGCGTCACGGCCGCAGTTGGACGGGCAACGATACGGCTGGGCGAAACCCAAACTGTGTCGGCGGTCGGCTTCCAACCTGGGGACCAAGTCACCGCCGTCATGCGATCCGACCCGGTCGAAATCGGCTCGGCCCCGGCCGACGCGACCGGGAGCGTCTCCTTCAGTTGGGTTATCGCGGTTGACACCGAGCCGGGCCGACACACAGTCACGCTGACCGGAGCCACATCGGGCTCGGTCGAAGTAGCCTTCGAGGTGTTGGCCGAGGCCAGCGCCCCGACCAGCCCCAGTGGGAGAGGACTGCCGTTCACCGGAGCCATCGGCCTGGGAGCGGTGGTCTTCACTGGATGCGTCCTGCTGCCGGTGGGCGCGGCGATGATCTTGGCCGCCCGCAGACGCCGGATCTAGTCGTCCCCGTCATCCGGAGATCCTGCGACTTGGCGCGGGATGACGTCGGCCACCACGTTGAGGTGCCAGTTGCCCGATCATCGACAGTGCGGCCAAAGAGAGCGGCGGCGTCTGAGGGCCAAAGTTCGGCCAAGCGGAGGAGCCGCTGGTCCCAGCCGCTGACTGACCGGGCACATGACGTGCAGACAGTACTCAGGTTGAGCGGCAAAGACCTGATGAGATGACCTACGTCTTCCTCGACGAAGTTCAGGAAGCAGACCAATTCGAGCGCGCTAAACAGCCTTCACCTGCGTGGGCGGATAGACCTATATGTCACGGGCTCGAACGCGAAAAGGTTCGTCGGCGAGTTGGCCACCCTGTTAGGTGGCCGCCACATTGAGGTTCCTGTCTCACCTTCCGCCCTGCGGCGGTGAGCCACCGAGTCCGTCCCCCTGGCCCACCCCGCTGACCTCGGACGATGCCGTGGGGCCGGGGTGAGCCACCGAGTCCGTCCCCGTGGCTCACCAGATGGTGACACGCTCCGACGGTGGCAGGTAGAGGCGGTCGCCTGCCTTGACGGCGAAGACTGCGTCGAACGGCTCCAGGTTGGAAACCACGCCGTTGCAGCGGAACTCGGGCGGCGAATGCGGATCGACCGCTAAAAGCATTTCGGCTTGTTGGGGGCGCGTTTTCTGGCGCCAACACTGTGCCCAACCGTAGAAGAAGCGTTCGCCGGGGCTGAAGCCATCAATGTCTTCACCTTCGGCGAGCCCCTGGCTGGCAAGGGCGATGTGATAAGCCTTCCAAGCGATCGCCAGGCCGCCCAGGTCACCGATGTTCTCACCAATCGTCAGCGCACCGTTGACGTGCTTAGGGCCTTCCGGGAGGTCAAGGGCGAAGGCGTCGTATTGCGCGATCAAGGCTTTGGTGCGTTCCTCGAAAGCCTGGCGGTCGGCCTCAGTCCACCAATCAACTAAGCGACCTTGGCCATCGTATTTGGAACCCTGATCGTCGAATCCGTGGCCTATCTCATGGCCGATCACCGCCCCGATCCCGCCGTAGTTGGCGGCGTCTTCGGCTTCGATATCAAAGAACGGCGGCCGCAAGATGGCAGCCGGGAAGACGATCTCATTCATCCCAGGGTTGTAGTAGGCATTGACCGTCTGCGGGTTCATGAACCATTCGGACCGATCAACCGGACCGCCCAATTTGCGCAGTTCACGGTCGGTTTCGTGAGCCTGTGCGGCCCGCACGTTGGCGACTAGGTCGGCCGGGCTAAGACGCAGCCCGGAATAGTCGCGCCATTTGTCCGGGTAGCCGATCTTCGGATTGAAGGCCGCTAGTTTGTCAAGCGCCTTGGCTTTGGTTTCCTCACTCAACCAGTCGAGCCCACTAATCGACTGGCGGTAAGCCTCAATCAGATTGTCAACCAGTGCGACCATTCGGGCCTTGTGGCTAGGCGGGAAATGGCGTTCCACATAGAACCGGCCCACCAACTCACCGAGATAGGAGTCAACCAGCGACACGCCCCGCTTCCAGCGGTCGCGCAGGCGCTCAGAACCCTGAAGGGTCCGGCCGGTGAAATCGAAGGCGGCCTCGACCAGTTCGTTGCTCAACAAGGGGGCTCGCGCCGAGATGACGCGCCAGGCCGCCCAAGCTTTCCAGTCCGCCAGCGGCACATCGCGCCAAGCGACGGCGAGCGCTTCGACATACGACGGCTCCATCAACACCAGCGCGTCCCAGCTAACGCGGCTATTGGCCGGACCGTCGATTGCCGCAGCCCATTCCTCCCAAGGGAAGCTTGGCGCCAGCTTGACCAGGCCAGCGAAGGTCATCGGATTGTAGGTGGCGGTGGCGTCACGATCCTTCACCACATCCCAATGGGCCGCCGCCAACCGCTTTTCCAGTTCGTAAACTCTCTCCGCCACCTCATCGGGGCCACTGCGCCAGAACGGCAACCCGGCGGCATCGGGCAAACTCTGTCCAACCAGGGCAAACATACGGGCGATGTGCTCCTGATAGGCGGCGGCGATCTTCGCGTGCTGCTCCTCGCGGTAGTAGGCCTCGTCCGGCAGCCCCAGCCCGGCCTGGTGCAGGTTGAGGACGTACCGGTCCGGCGCCCCCGGGTCGGTGTCAACATACAAGCCAACCACGTCGCCGATGCCGCCACGAGACAGCCCACCCATCACCCGGGCCAAGGCCTCCGCCCCCGGCGCCGCCTGGACCTCCTCCAGTTCCCCCAGAAGCGGCCGGGCGCCGAGCGCGTCAACCCGGTCCTCATCCATGAAACTGGTGTACAGGGCGCCGATCAGGCTGTCCGGCGGCTGCTCCTCAATGATCTGGCGGGTTTGGGCTTCCGCTTCATCGCGCAGTTCCCGAAAAGCGCCGTCCGCAGCGCGATCAGGCGGAATCTCGAAAGTGTCCAGCCAGGCGCCGTTGACATAGCGATAGAGGTCGTCCGCCGGGCACAACGAACGGTCAAAGTTACTTGTGACAATCCCTGATTGAGCCATCTCCCCAGCTTAAGGCCCGTATCATGATGGTGTGCGCATTCACCTGGCTTCTGACCACGCTGGCTTCGAGTTGAAACGGGCTTTGCATGACCATTTGGCTGAGGTCGGCCACGCCGTCATAGACCATGGCGCCCTTGAATATGATCCAGCCGACGACTACCCCGCCTTCTGCTTTGACGCTGGCGAAGCGGTGGTGAACGACCCAGGCTCGCTCGGTGTGGTGATCGGCGGCTCTGGCAACGGTGAACAGATGGCGACCAACAAAGTCCGCGGCGTGCGCGCCGCCCTTGTCTGGTCCGTGCGCACCGCCCGCCTGTCGCGCCAGCACAACGACGCCAACGTCGCCGGGTTAGGAGCTCGCGAACACACTACCGCCGAGGCCATCGCCATAATCGAAGCCTTCATCACCGAACCGTTCTCAGGCGACGAACGCCATCAGCGCCGAGTCGACCAGCTGAGCGAATACGAAGCCCTCGTCTACCGCTGACTCATCGCCGCTCGGGCGACGAAGGCTCGGCCCGCGGCTTAAATGCAACAAGTCAGGGTTTTCGCCCACTCCTTGTAGTTAGGCACACCCGCCGCCGATGCCGCCCACTTGGCCCCACGGCATCGTCGCAGGTCAGCGCGCTGCCGCCGTTTCGAAGCGCCGGGGCTGGCTGGCCCGGTCACGGGCCGAACAGTGCCAGTGGAACGACGGCTATTCCATCGCCGCGCCGGTAGGCATAGGGTCCGGTGGTCAGGATGACCCTGTCCGTGAGTTCGGCGCCCATCCGCGCGGCCAACCACTCTAGGTGCCGCGCATCAGCTGCGTCAGGGGCAGCGGTGAGCTTTGCCTCGACCGCGACCACCGCGCCGCCCGGCCGCCTGACCATGAAGTCAACCTCGTGTTCGCCTCCCGCCGTGCGTAGATGCCCCACCTGCGCCTCAGCCCCCTGCGCGAACACGACAACCGACAAGGCCGCCAGGGCCTCGAACAGCAGCCCCAGGACGGCGCCGTCCCCTCCGGCGGAAACCGGCTCGACTAGGCGTGTCTCATCCAGCTCTAGAAGGTGGGCGGCGAACGCCGGGTCGGCCAGGAAGTGCTTCGGCGCGGTTGCCAAAGCGGCGAACGACTGGCGCGGACTCCAGGCTGGGACCTCGTCTAGCAAGAACAGTTGACTAAGCGCGTCACGGTACCGTTCAGCCGTGGCGCGCGGCACTGGGTCCGCCTGTCCGGGGGAAGCCGCGCGGGCGATCGCGTTCCAGGAGGCTGTCGTAGCCGTGGCGGCGGCGTAGGCCTTGAGCCAGTTCATCATGCGGGCAGGCTGGCGCCCAAGGATGCCCTCTTCGACCAGTTCGTGGCTCACCGCACGCCGCAAATAGCTACCAAGTCTTAGGCGCCGTGACCGCGGCGGCAGCCGCCTGACCCCGGGCAGGCCGGAAGCCACGATCTCGTGGACATACTGCGGCAAGCCGACACTGGTGGCCCCACCAATACCCGCCCCGCCTTCAAGGAGCGCCCGCAGTGAGACCGTTGGTGCCTCCAGGCCGCGTTCCGGCAAGGTGAGAGGGCGCAAGCGCAGCGACTCGATCCACCCCGCGCCGGAATGGACCGGCAGGCCGCGCGGGGCGGCACTGCCGGTTAGGAGGTACCGGCCCCCGGAAGGATCCGCGTCAACCGCCCGCCGGACAAGATCCCAGCTCGGCCGGTAGCGTTGCCACTCATCGAGCAGAATCGGGAACGGAGGACGAGCCAGTATCCCCGGGTCGGCCCGAAGCAGATCAGAATCGGGTCCCTGGTCCAAGCGCAGGACTCGCCGGGCGAGGCGTTCGGCGGTGGTCGTCTTCCCCACGCCCTTGGCGCCCTCAATTGCCACAGCGCCGAGGTGGGGGAAGACCTCAGCCAATTCGGAGTCGATCACCCGGTCTAGATAATCTCCCTGGCCAATAGGCTTTATAATACCGTTCTGAGTCAATTCGTGAGGCGTTTCTGGCACGCTTCACAATACCATTCTTAGCTAACCGTCCAGGCCCGGCCGGGGGTCCCTAAGTGTAAGTACTGGCGGTTTTCGGCCAGTACTTGCGTTTAGGGTCACTTGTGGCCGGTGCCGTCATCTTGGCTCCACGGCATCGTGCCTGGTCAGCGCGCTGCGGTCGTTTAGGGCCGACCGGCTGGGTGGTCCCTAAGTGTAAGTACTGGCGGTTTTCGGCCAGTACTTGCGTCTACGTACACCTGGGGGCGGTTAGGTGAAGACCGGGCCCACTGAGCCGGGGCGGGATCGCTTCAACTCGAAGAAATCTGGGTGAGAAGCCAAAGCAACGCAGCCGTCCCAGACCTGACCGGCTGCGGCACCCTTGGGGGCGCGGGAGAAGACCGGCCCGAAGAAGGCGGCGCCATCGGCCAAGGCAATCACCGG
>JAIRNM010000389.1 GCA_031258055.1 Bifidobacteriaceae bacterium | reverse complement strand
GTGATGGCGGCCACCAAGGTCTACTCGACCGCCGTCTACTGGGTGGCGGCCGCCACCGCCCTGGTGTTGTCCTTGATCCCGAAGTTCGGCGAGGCCGTCCACACCGTCCCCGCTGGCGTCATCGGCGGCGCGGGCGTGGTTCTCTACGGAATGATCGGCTTGCTCGGAGCCCGCATTTGGGTTGAGAACAAGGTTGATTTCGCGCGCCCGGTCAACCTCTTCCCGGCTGCCGCTGCTCTGATCCTGGGCATAGCTAACGCCTCGTTCAAGTTCGGCGATGTGGAGATTACCGGCATTGTGGTCGGCACCGTCACGGCCTTCGCCTTCTACCACGCCATGCGCGGCTTGGGTAAGTGGCGCGGCACAGACGTCGCCGCCTAGTTCTTTCCCCCATTTCCCAATGCCGTGCCACTAATGGGGACAGTCCCGATTACTGTGCGCTATTAAGGTTCGCACAGTACCTGAACCGGCGGCGCCCGCGCCGCGACGCGGAATTGTTAAGGCCGTCTTCTCCACGCAAGGCTCTGACCTGGCAGGCTGGAAGGCATGTCAATGCCTATGGGTGGTCCGATGTTCCGGTCCTTTCGCCAGGATCCATCGGTCACCAGCAAGAAGCTGACTCGCGCCACACTGAAACGAATCGTTGGTTTCGCTAGGCCATACCGCCGGGCTATCGCCGTCCTAGTGGTCTTGATTAGCTTTGACGCGGCGGTCGGGGCGGCCACGCCGCTGGTTTACCGAGCAATCATCGACCGCGGCATCACCCCTGGGCGCCTCAGCCTGGTGCTCTGGCTGGCCAGCCTGGTAGCCGCCTTGGCCGTCGCCTCGGCTGGGCTTGGCCTAGGCGAACGCTACATGGGCGCCAAGATCGGGGAGGGCCTGATCTACGATTTGCGGACCCGCGTCTTCGACCACGTCCAGCGCCTCAGCCTGTCTTTCTTCTCCCGCACCCAGACCGGCGCTTTGACCCAACGCCTGAACGGAGACGTCTTAGGCGCCCAACAGGCCTTCAGTTCGACCCTGTCATCGGTGGTGTCCAACACTTTGACGGTTGTCTTCGTGATCGTGGCCATGGTGTCGATGTCCTGGCAAGTGACCTTGATTTCGTTGATTCTGGTGCCGGTCTTCATCTTGCCGGTGCGTTGGGTCGGTCGCCGCCTAGCCCGGATCGCCCGTCAATCGATGGACCTGAACGCCACCATGTCGCAGACTATGACCGAACGGTTTTCCGTCGCCGGGGCCGCGTTGGTCAAGAATTATGGCGACCCGGCCCGCGAGGCGGCCGCATATGCCAAGAATGCCGATGCCGTCCGCCGCATCGGCATCAAGTCGGCCATGTACGGCAGCGCCTTACGCATCGGGATGATGCTGATCGCCTCTGTGGCGGTGGCAGTGGTTTACGGTCTGGGCGGCTGGCTGTCCATCCGGGGCGAACTGACAGTTGGCGTGTTGGTGGCGTTAGTGGCCCTGCTCAACCGGCTCTATATCCCGATCACAGCCCTGTCCAACGTGCAAGTTGACATCATGACAACGTTGGTTTCGTTTGAGCGCGTACTGGAAGTGCTCGATCTGCGGCCGTTGGTCAGCGATGCCCCCGACGCCCACGACCTAAAGCCCAAACGGACCGGTGGTGGGTCGGCTAGCAACGTCCCGGCTATCCGCTTCGATCAAGTCTGGTTCCATTACCCTCTCCCGGCGGCGGTGTCGTTGGCGTCACTTGAACCAGGAGCGGCACCCGGTCGGCTTGAACCAGGGGCGCCCGGCGGACTCAAACCAGGGGCGCGCGGCGGACTCAAACCAGGGGCGGCACCCAGTCGGCTCGAAACGGCGGCGCTGGGGATGAGCGGGGGCGACGGCATCGGCCAAGACGACCGGATGGTGGCGGGTGACAGGGTGGAATGGACGCTGCGGGACGTGTCCTTCTCGGTTCCCAGCGGTGCCATGGTGGCGCTGGTCGGGCCATCCGGCGCGGGCAAGTCAACTACGTCGTTGCTGGTGTCGCGGCTGTACGACCCGACGAAGGGGAGCGTACAATTGTATGGGCAAGACGCGCGCGGCCTGACTGAATCTTCAATAAATCGGGCGGTCGGAATAGTGGCGCAAGACGCCCATCTGTTCCACGAATCGCTGCGCGCTAACTTGCTGTACGCGCGGCCATCCGCCACGGAAGCGGAATTGTGGACCGCCCTTGAGCGGTCCCAGGCCGGGTTTGTGCGGGAACTGCCGAGCGGACTCGACACCATTGTCGGGGATCGCGGATACCGACTCTCGGGCGGCGAACGCCAACGCATCGCGATAGCTCGGCTCTTGCTGAAAGCCCCCGCGATCGTGGTGCTGGACGAAGCGACCGCTCACCTTGATTCGGAGTCTGAGGCGGCTGTTCAAAGAGCGCTAGCAGAAGCTCTGCGGGGCCGCACGTCGCTGGTCATAGCGCACCGCCTGTCAACTGTGCGCGGGGCGGACCAGATCGTCGTGCTAGACGATGGCCAAGTGGTTGAGCGCGGCACCCACACCGAACTGCTGGCCGCCGACGGCCTTTACGCCAAGCTCTACGCCGTCCAATTCGCTCCCGAAACCGCCGCCGTGTAACTGGACGGGCTGGTCCTAGCGCTGGGCGAGCTAGGCCAAGCCAAAAAGCGGCTGGAACCTGTTGTCCAAAGGACACCGAGGCGTGCGGGTCAGTTGGCGCGGGGCACCAATTCTGCGACATCGGTGGCCCGCGCCGCCAAAGCCTGATCAAAGGTCGCCAGCCGCGCCCCCGGATGATGGCGAACCAACGCCAAGAGGTAGCTGTCGGTGACTTGGCGATGCCCGTAGACGTCGTCCAACGCGACCTTGGCATAAGACAGATCGTCGGGCCAGAAATGAGCGCGGGGGGAGGCGGCGACCGCCGAGACCAAGCGGGCGGCAGCGGCGCTTCCGGCGCCGATTCGGACCATGTATCGCACCAGTGCGCCTTCAGTGATGGGGCAGGTCGCGAATTGCTTGGACCGGCCGAGCCAGGTGATCGCAGCGCCGTGATCGGTGTTGCCGCTGTCTGCCAAGGGAATGAGAATGTTGGCGTCCAGAAGATAGACCCGGTCCCTGTTGTCCTCCTTTAGCGCGCCTGCCGGTGTTGGCGAGGCGGCTCGGGGGGCGGTCACTCGGCGTCCTTGGCCCACTCGACATCGGCCCGCGTGGTGCGGACACCCGCGGAGAAGGTCGGGAAGCCGGTACTGGAGTCGGGGACGATGGCGACTGGGCCGCTCATTTGCGTCAGGCCGATGGTCGCGGCCTCGTCTATCAGCTTCGACAGTCCGAGTCCCCTGTCTTTCGCCACTCGCCGAGCCCGCTCTAAAGTCGCATCAGAAAGCGTCAATGTGGTGCGCATAGTTGCATCATACTCGGCATCAAGAAGATGCGCTTAGATGCATCAGCAGCGCCTGGGCGCAGCCTTGGCCTGGCTCGCCAACTCGCTTGATATGGCGGCGCCAGGATGGCGGTGGCGTACTATCTGCGTGGTAGCGTCATACCATGCTAACAACCATGGATAAGGCTGGCCGGGTGGTAATACCCCGTAGCATTAGGACGGCGGTCGGCCTGGTTCCCGGGGCCCTCGACATCACGGTCGACGGAGCCTCAGTACGTATTGACGTGCCCACCCAGTCTCCTTTGACCAATGTCGATGGGCGGCTCCAACTACGCAGCGGCCTGGACTGGACGGCCGACCAATGGAGGGAGTTCCGCCTTGCCGACCAGCGCTGACACCCTGCTTCTGGACACCAGTGCCGCCCTCGCCCTGATCAACCCGGAGCATCCCGCCCATACGGCGGTAGCAGAGGCGACCGCCGGTCGGCGCCTTGGCCTCGCCGGGCACGCCGTCTTCGAGACGTTGTCCGCTGGGACGCGCCTACCACCACCCAACCGGCTGTCCGGCGCCGACGCGCTCAGGCTGATCGAGGAGAATTTTCCCGATTCGCGTTTCCTGTCCGCGCAAGCGGCAGCGGACGCCTTACGCCGCTTTGTCGCCAAGGGAGTAGTTGGCGGCGCGGTTTGGGACGGCCTTGTCGCAGCTACCGCGCGTGAGCACAACCTGACCCTCCTGACCTGCGACCGCCGCGCACAACCCACCTACGAGGCGGTGGGCGCCGCCTACACCCTGGTGACTTCTTATCCCCACCTTCATGCCGTCGCCGACCACTGCGACGCCAACCAACAAGTGGTTAGACCAGCCGCCCCCGACACGTCTAAGCGTCTTGACAGCGAACTATCGGGGCAATGAACTCGCAACCCTGATCCTGGACTCACCGCCCCGAAATCCTCCCAGACACCCCACCTCGCTCACTGGCATAGCATTTGCGGAGGTTCCGGTATCGCGTTTGCGGCATCTCCAACATTGCGTTTGCGGGTCTGGCAACTCCCGCTTCGCCCGTGGACAGGCCGAGAGGTCAGTCACGCCAGTTCTCAACGGTCAAACCTGGGACCCGCGCGAACTCGTCAGTGTTGGCTGTGGCCAGGATCGCGCCGTGGGCTAGCGCTGTCGCCGCGATCAGCAGGTCGTTCGGGCCGATGGGCGTTCCCGCCACCTGCAAAGTGTGCCGTAAAACCCCGTAATGCTCAGCGCACGATGCGTCGAACGCAACTGTTCCCACCCCGCTAATGAACGCCCGCGTGGCGACCAAAGCCTTCTCAGAACCGCTCTTCCTGGCGCCGAACAGCAACTCGGCGCCGACTACTGCCGGGATCCTGACGTCGTCGGGCGCCGCCGCCGAGAACCGCCTGGCCGCCTCAACCGATGTGCCCCTGAGCAATTCGACGCAGATGCTCGTGTCCAGCAGAATCACAAGCCGACCCGGTTCGAATCGGCATCCCAGGGCAGTTCCTCCGGCACCTCAAGCGGCTCATCCTTGAGCGAACCGAGCAGCCCCAGCACATCGTCCGGCCAGGGTCGCCGCTCAAGCGCGAGACGCTGGTTGACGTAGGCGGATAACGACAGGCCCCGCTGGGCCGCTCCCGCCTTGGCTCCATCAAGCACCCGTTCGTCAAGATAGAGGGTCACCGCTTTGCCCGCCATGCCAACCTCCTAATATATGATCCTCATATCATATAGACCGGCGACGCTCGGACCGGAGTGCCCGCAGCTAACGCCATCCGGACCGTGCCCAATCGGCGGGTCGGCCAGCGCCGCCTCCCGAAGTCGTGGAGTGGCATTGGGCGATGCCGTGGTCGGCGCGCCCGTAAGGAAAGCTGGGCCGGGCGCGGACGGCATCGGCCACTAAGCCGAGGCGGAAACGCTGACCGGACGGGCCAGCCCAAGTAGGCTTGCCCTTATGAATCGCGTTCTTTCGGCAGTGGCCTGGCCCTATGCCAACGGCCCCAGGCACATTGGTCACGTGGCTGGCTTCGGCGTTCCTTCCGATGTTTTCTCGCGCCATATGCGGATGGCGGGCAACGATGTCCTGATGGTTTCGGGGACCGATGAACACGGCACCCCGATCCTGGTCCAGGCCGAAGAAGAGGGAATCAGCGCCCAAGCCCTGGCCGACCGGTACAACCGCGTGATAGTCGAGGACCTGCACCGTTTGGGGCTGGCCTACGACCTGTTTACCCGCACCACCACCCGCAACCATTACGCCGTGGTGCAGGAAATGTTCAAGACGGTCTATAAGAACGGCTACATGGTTGAGAAGACCACCATGGGGGCCATCTCACCCTCCACTGGGCGCACCTTGCCTGACCGTTTCATTGAGGGAACCTGTCCGATCTGCGGTTTTGATGGCGCCCGGGGCGACCAGTGCGACAACTGCGGCAACCAACTCGACCCGATTGATCTGGTTAATCCCCGCTCCCGGATCAACGGTGAGACACCCAAGTTCGTCCAGTCGAATCATTTCTTCCTTGATCTGCCGTCTCTAGTGGAAGCGCTAGCGGCTTGGCTCGAAACCAGAGGCGACTGGCGCCCGAATGTCCTCAAGTTCTCCTTCAACCTCCTTGAAGATGTCCGGCCACGGGCTATGACCAGAGACATCGATTGGGGTATTCCAGTACCGCTAGCCGGCTGGGAGGACAATCCGAATAAGCGCATCTACGTCTGGTTCGACGCGGTGGTCGGCTATCTCTCCGCCTCCATCGAATGGGCACGTCGGCTGGCCCTGAAGACAGGCGAAAAGGCGGACGGCGAACGTTGGCGTGAATGGTGGAACTCGCCTGAAGCCCGTTCCTATTACTTCATGGGCAAGGACAACATAACCTTCCATTCCCAGATTTGGCCGGCCGAATTGCTCGGCTACAACGGCGAAGGATCACGCGGCGGCGAACCTGGAATCTATGGCGACCTGAATCTGCCAACCGAGGTTGTCTCCTCCGAGTTCTTGAACATTGGCGGCCAACAATTCTCCTCCTCCCGTGGCCGAGTGATTTTGGTGCGAGACATGCTTTCGCGGTACCAGCCGGACGCCTTGCGCTACTTCATCGCTGTGGCCGGGCCAGAGAATCAAGACGCCGAATTCACTTGGGAAGAATTCGTCCGCCGGACCAACTCAGAGCTTGTGGCCGGTTGGGGCAATCTGGTCAACCGGACCGTGAATCTGATCCACAAGAACCTGGGTGTTATACCCCCCGCGCCAACCGAGCCAGCGGCGGAAGACAAAGCCGTCCTGCGTGCTACTGAACTGGCCTTCGGTGAGGTCGGCCGGAACATTCGGGCCCACCGCCAAAAGGCTGCTATTACAGCCGCCATGAAAACAGTCAGTGAAGTCAACAAGTATCTGGCTGATACGGCCCCTTGGAAACTCGCCAAAGGCGATGAGCAAGAACGCGCTCGCCTGGCTGACGTATTGCATGTGGCCGCGCAATGCGTGTCGGATTGCAACACTTTGCTGGCGCCCTTCCTGCCCCATTCGGCCAAAGCGGTCGATGCCGCCCTCGGCTACGACCGTCCCTTCGGGGATCAACCGTTCGTGGAAGAAGTCACGGACCTGGACGATCCCTCCCGCCGCTATCCCATCATCACCGGCAATTACGGCCGCGGCGACACTCGCCCCGCCCCCGCTTGGCGGCGCGAATTGTTGCCTCCGGGACAGTCGGTCCCGCCAGCCAGCCCTATCTTCACCAAACTCGACCCTTCAGTGGTGCGGGAAGAAAACGCCCGCCTGGCGGCTGAATGATGGCTTCCGACCGTTCCTACCCGCCGTTACCCGCGCCGCTGCCCTATCCGGTAACCGATAACCACACCCACATTGAGCCGTCGCAGTATTTCCCGGCCGAGCCTTTAGCACTGGATCAACAGGTTGCCCAAGCCGAGGCGGCGGGAGTCAGCCGAATAGTCCAATGCGGCTGCGACCTGAAGTCCGCCCGCTGGACGGTGGAAGTGGCGATCAACAATCGAGCGGTGGTTGGCGCTATCGCTATTCACCCGAACGATGCCGCTCGCTTGGCCCAATCCAACGGTTACCAAGAGGCCTTTGCCGAGATCGTCGAACTGGCCCAATCAAACGACAGGGTGCGTGCTATAGGCGAAACCGGCCTGGACTATTTCCGCACCGGCCTTAAAGGGCGTCCGGCCCAAATGCGGGCTTTCCGTGACCATATCGCTCTGGCCAAACAGCTAGGCCTAGCCTTGCAGATTCATGACCGTGACGCCCACGACGACGTCATCGAAACTCTGCTCCGCGACGGCGCCCCGGAGCGGACTGTTTTCCATTGCTTTTCCGGCGACCGGCAAATGGCTGCCCTCGCGGCTAAACAGGGCTGGTATTGCTCATTCGCGGGCACCGTTACTTTCAAGTCCGGTGAAGAGCTTCGGCACGCTGTCAGCGAACTGCCACGCGAACTCATCCTGGTGGAAACGGACGCCCCATATCTGACGCCCGATCCCTTCCGGGGACGGCCCAACGCGCCCTATATGGTCCCGCTAACTATGGCTGTGCTGGCCGAGCGGATGGGCCTTTCAATTGAGGGCGCCTGCCAACAGATTCAGCGAAACACCAGCGAAGTATACGGAAATTGGTGAAGCTTTCGTGAAGCACCGGCCTGTACTACTACTGAATCGGGCCTAAAGGGAGTATTCAGGGCTCGCATCTTCGCGGCAAATCGGTTAGGGTCGGTCAAGTACCTGTGTACCCGACCCTCCCGGGAGTATTGCGTCTTGTCGATGACTCATCCCTGCGGCCATGCCGCGCCGACCCGCCGAAGCCAGGCTCGCGAGAGCCAAGCGCGCCGAGCCCAGGCCCGTGGCCACGGTTTCAAACTAGCGGCACGAGTAGCTGTCCTGGCAGTGGCCGCTGCTGGCATAGCCGGATTCAGCGCCACCCACAAGACCGTCACCATTACGGTTAACGACGAAAGCCGCGAGGTCACCACCTTCGCTGGTTCAGTTGGCGGGGTCTTGGCGCAAGAACACATCGATTATTCAGAGCGGGACCTCGTCGCGCCCGGTCCGGCTGCTTCCGTGCCGAGGGACGGCGAAATTGTTATCCGCACCGCCAGGCCAATTGAACTCGTGATTGACGGTGAGTCAAA
>JAIRNM010000386.1 GCA_031258055.1 Bifidobacteriaceae bacterium | reverse complement strand
AGCGATTATGTGTACGATGGCGAGCGCCCGGTTCACGCTGAGGACGAGCCTTTGGCGCCGCTCGGGGTTTACGGCCAGACCAAGGCGGCCGGTGACGCCCTGGTCGCCACCTTGCCGTCGCACCACATCTTGCGGACTAGCTGGCTGATCGGCGCCGGGCCGAATTTCGTCCGCACCATGCACCGCTTGGCCGCCTCGGGCGCCTCGCCGGCCGTGGTGGACGATCAGTTGGGCCGCCCCACCTTCACCGCCGACCTGGCCCAGGCCGCTCTGCACCTGTTGGCGGTCCGGGCCGCCCCGGGCATCTACCACGCCTCCAATTCCGGGCCGGTGGTCTCCTGGCACGCGCTGGCCGGCCAAGTCTTCGAACTGTCCGGCCGCGACCCGGCCGACGTCCGCCCGGTCACCACCGCCGAATACCTGGCCGACCACCCAGGCGCCGCCCCCCGCCCCCGCCACAGCGCCCTCGACACAGCCAAGCTCCAAGCCACCGGGTTTTCCCCGCCCGACTGGCAACCCCGCCTGGCCGAATCCGTCCGCGCCCTGGCGGCTGAGTCCTGACCCGCGCGCGTTCGGCCCGGGCGCGTCTGCTCACAGGCCTTGGACGGCGCCGACCCACCCAGATCCGCGACCCTGACGGGCCGGCCGGGCTCGGACGGCACTTGTCAGGCCGCCTCGGGCACCACAGTCTTCAGGCCCTCGAACCGGACGAAGCCACTCCAAACGACATCAGGTATCAGCGCCGGGCTCAAGTCCGTAAGAGCTCGCCGCTGGGTCCTCAGCCCTGACTCATGGAATTCATGGCCCGTGACGAAGGCGGCGACCAGCCCATTCACATCGACAACGATCACGTCTGACGCGCCTGCTCGTCCAGACGGTCGAGGTAATCCAAGACCTCGCGGTTGGACGCGGGATCAACCGGCGCGATCCACCTCGCCCGGATGGACGGCAACCGGCCAAGGACGACCGGCCGACCTGCGGGCCACCCGCGAGACCCCGCCCCAGGCGCCGACCGACCGTCAGCATTCGGCCACGTTCGTCGTCCCGGTCCAGTCAGCCGCTCTTGCGGGCTGGCCTGTTTAGCGCGCGGCCAAGAGTGGCGCCCGGTTGCCCCTCAAACACCATGAATAGCAATCGCGTGCTTTCCCGCAACACCTGTGGCACCATGGGTGGCTATGCGGACGCCTCCCAGGACTCACGCCTTCTCTCCTCGATCTCTCTCTTGTCCTCGACGCTGGGCCCAGCGCCGCCCGCGGGCCGCACTCTCCGCCCGTGCGGCAGGAAGCGACACTCTCAAGTGCCTTTCCAGTGTTCTCCCCCGAAAGGTCGGCCGCGCCGCATGCAAGCAAGCATACTGAAGAATTACCTCTACAACCTCTCCTATCAGCTGCTGCTCATTTTCGCGCCCCTCATCACCCTGCCGGTCGCCTCACGGGCTCTCGGCCCGACAAATCTTGGGATATATGAGTACACATTCGCCGTGTCGCAGTATTTCGTCATATTCGCCACTGTCGGCCTGAACCTATACAGTCAACGCGCGATAGCCCGCGCCAGAGGAAATTCCTCGGCCTCCGCGAAGATCTTCTGGGAACTCGTCGTCGCCCGACTAGCGCTGGTCGGTCTTGCGCTGCTGCCGTTCGTTGGCGTGACGCTCAGCAGCCCAACCTATCGCTTGTACTACGCCATTCTTCTGATCAACATAATTGCCGCCGGATGTGATATTTCGTGGTTGTACCAAGGCCGAGAAGACTTCCGAACGGTTCTAATCAGGGGCGGTCTGGTAAAGCTGCTCAGCATCGCGCTAATAGTGGCGTTCGTGCGAACCCCCGACGACCTGGCGATATATTTCTTGTTTCAGATCGCGCCGCTCCTGATTGGCAATGTGCTCCTGTGGATACTCCTACGTCCCCTGCCAAAAGGCGGCCGAGTGAGCCTGCGGTCGGTCCTGGGTCACATCAGGGCTCAGCTCCCGCTCGCCATCACCCAGTTCTTGATCACGTTCTATACCATCCTACCGCGCCTCTTGATCAAGACACTATTCCCCCTGGACACGGAGGCGGAGGTGGCATATTTCGGCGTGGCGGACAGAGTGGTGCGCATGACCATGACACTCATAACAGCCATCGGGCTCGTGATGCTCTCACGCTCGGCGACGCTCTTCCAGCTGGGACACCACGAGCAGCTACGGGATGGCATTTACCGCTCGGTGCGCTTCGCGCAGTATGGATGCCTACCCTTGGCATGCCTTCTGGCCGCTTCAGCTCCGAGCCTTGTGCCCTGGTTCCTAGGCCCTGGCTACGCGCCTGTCGCCCCCACAATTGCGGTCCTGTCTCCGATAATTGTTCTGGTTGGGCTGAGCAACGCTATTGGCACGCAGTTTATGATTGCCACGGGCATGGAGCGGCAATTCACTGTCGCAATCGTGTTGGGCGCAGCCTGCGGCCTGGGAGCCGCATTGGTCGCGATCCCGAGGCTGGGTTCGGTTGGAGGCGCAGTGTCAGTTCTGTGCGCTGAGATTGCCGTTACCGCAGCCCAATGCGTCGCCGTGCGCAAGCAGCTGTCACTCCGGCGGGCGCTGAGGCCTTCGGCGCTTTACGCGCCGGCCGCGGCTCTGGGAGGCGTGGCGACGTGGGGGCTGGGGTTCTTGGCGCAGCCTTCCCTGTGGCTCACCTGCGTGCAGGCAGTGGCGGGCGGCGTCCTCTACCTCGCAATTCTTCGCGCGGCACGGGACGAAATGCTGATGCTGTCGATTGAACGACTCCGTGGGGTTCTGCGGTAACAGGGACTATCGAGGATTGGGGCGCGCAAGGACCCATTGAGCGGCAGGCCTTCTTGATCTGGGTCCAAGGCTCAACTCGGGAATTCATGGTCAGGGCACTGAAGCGGCCATCTTCCCGCCGCATGACGGTTTTATCTGTCTTTCATCGGCGGCAGACAGGCTGTGCAGACTAGCTGCCCGAGCGCTCGCGCCCATCCACCCTTCAACATGCCACGGCGCAACAGGCTGACCACTCTCGCCAAAGGGGCCTTTTGCCCTAACACGCTATAGGCGTGCACGACCTGGTACTTCTCCGAAGACATGTCCGGCCCGTACACCTCGAGGAAAGACCTCGCGGCGGCGACCGATGCGCCAACCGAAGCGATGCCCTCGCGAATCGTTATCCGTTCTCGTATTGAAAAACGCCTCGCACCATCCGTGTTCTTGCCGTGCTGCCGATACAGCACGGTGGGCTGGTCGACGTAGTGAAGTCGTCCGAATGCCGAGGCGACGAGCGCCGACCAGCGGTCGTGCATGCGCACATAGCACGCCAATGGTGTCTTGCGAAGCAGGTCGGCCAGCGCGCGATTCATCAGAATTGTGCAACCTAGAACTGGATTCTGGGCCAGCAACTGGTTTAGCCGGAGGCGCCTGGGATCAATGTGCGAGTAAATCATGAAGGAATGGTCTATGGTGTTGAGCTCGGCATCCACCACGACGGCGTCGGAGAAGACCAGGATGGGAGTCTCCGCGCCGACGTCGCCTTCGAGTCGCCGCAAGGCTCTCAGCAACAATTCAACCTTGTTTGGCAACCAGACGTCGTCTTGATCGCAGAACATGATGTACGGCGCGTCCGTCTTGGTAAGGAGGCGGCGGAAGTGGCGATCAGCCGAGCCCGAAGAGACGCCGTCTGTGACTTCAAGTATCCGTTGATCGTTTCGTATCGCGTCGCGAAGAATGCTTACCGAATCATCTGTGGATCCGTCATCCGAAGCCAATACGCGCCAGTTGGAGTGCGTTTGCTCTTGGATCGACCGCAGCTGCTCGCGCAAGTATTCACCCCCGTTGAGGATAGCGAGGAGAATATCAACGGTCACGTCTTCGGCCACGCCGGCGACTCCCTCAAAGCACACCGGAACACTCTATCGTGCCCGCCTCGCAGAGGCTGTCCAGGTAGTCGCCCAGCCGTTTGCCGGGAGAAGGATGCAGGGGACAAGAGTCGGTTCTGGTCCCGGTTCACTCCTCGTATCGCCAACATGCCCGGTGCCCCGGGTCGAAGTCCGGCTCGTCCGACCTGATGGCTTCCCCGACCTGCGGCCCGCTGGCTGCCAGCAGCCCCGCCAGAACAGTAATCGTGGCCCGGGTCCGCCCGGCCGGGCAGACCCGCAGCGACGCGGCGCCCCGCACGTCAGGGTCGGACTGGCCGCACAAATACGCGGCCGGCCTATGCGGCGCGGGGCCAGCCGCGCGCCCGGCACATGCTCGGCTCACTTGCCGGACGTCGCCAGGCCGACATAGGCGGGTGGCCTGCCCAATCCGTGCCGCGGACCAGCAATCCGTCGGTGTGGAATACTATGGTGTCGCCGCCAGCCCAGGGTCCAGTCTGCGACGGGGTTCCGCTGACACGGGAAGGATTCGTCGGGCGGCCGGTGGCGCCGGGCGGGCGCTTCCGGCGGGCAAGGACGAGGCATTGAGGAGGAGACTTGGCCGATCCGTTGGGGCCGCATGGCGCCGACCATGCGGGCGAGGGACGAACGAGTCGGCGCGAGAGCAGGCGCGGCGTGAAGGTCAAGGTCTTGGTTGCCGCTCATAAGCCTTACCGGATGCCTGCGGACGGCATCTATTTGCCGATACAGGTCGGGAGAAGCGGGGCTTCGACCGACATCGGGATCAAGGGAGACGACACCGGCGAGAATATCTCGGCAAAAAACCCGAATTACTGCGAGCTCACAGCCGCATACTGGGCTTGGAAGAACCTCACGGCCGACTACATTGGGCTGGCGCATTATAGGCGACACTTTGTGGGTTCTCACGGCTTCGGCGACCCTTGGGGCAGAGTCCTAACAGGGGATGCGGCGCGGGCGCTGCTCTCTCAATCCGATGTGATCCTTCCTAAGAAGAGAAGATACATCATCGAGTCCGTTTACAGCCACTACATTCACGCGCACCACCGGGCAGGAATTGATGCCGCGATAGCCACTATTCGAAAGCACCACCCGGACTACGCACCGGCCTGCGCGGAAGTTCTAAAGCGCAACTGGGCGCACATGTTCAATATGTTCATCATGAAATGGGAGCTTTTCGACGCATACTGCGCTTGGCTGTTTGATGTGCTTTTCCGTGTCGAGCAGGAGCTGGACATGTCCTCCTACTCATCCTTTGAAGCCCGCGTCTTAGGACGGCTCAGCGAGCTATTGCTCGACGTCTGGATCGAGCGAAACGGCATCGTTTACAAGGAGGTCCCCGTGGCATTCATGGAACCGCAGAATTGGTTGCGCAAGGGCGGCTCCTTCGTGCTGCGCCGATTCGGTGTCATCCACGGAGCCGAGCCTCGCTGACCGGCTTGCCGGCCAGGCAGCGGTTCATGGCAAGGCGCCGTCGAACTCGCGTTTTGGCTGGCCAGTAGCAAGTTCGCGACCCTTCCAGCAGGGCCGCCCGGCATTCCAGGCGAGACGCCGGGAATCAACGGAACGACCATTCGGCTGTCGTGGCGCTGCGACAACAATCCCGGCGCGAATCACAGGGCCGACGCGCGACCGGCCGAATTCACGCCCGGGATCCTTACCACCGGAGAACCGGTCCCCACGCCAATTGGCCCGGTGTTGAGCGTGGCCCGCGGTCGGCCGAAGAATTTGAATAGGACCCACCAAGAAACCAGCATTCGCACAAATGTGAGGGAAACAACGGCCGAGAGCCACGAATTCGCAAAGAAGCTCCTTGCCAGCAGAAAGAGCATGAACACGTAGACGACCTCTGTCAGCGGGTCAACCCCCCCTACTCTGCGGTCGACTCTCGCCGCCAAGATCGCCATGACGCAACCCATGAGTGCGCTGAACGCGATCACCCCCGCCAAGCCGAAGTCGTGGAACAAGTCGAAGAACGCGGTTCCGACGTTGCCGGTGGCGTGGCCGTTCGCCGAAGTGAACGGCCGCACAGTGTCATATTGCAGCGCGTCCGCGCCAAGGGCGCGGCCCAAGCCGCTATACAGGGTGTGAAAGGTCTCCTGTCCCCACACCAGGCGGTCCGGCCAGTCCGCGGCGATCCACTGGTCAAGGTTGAGCAACGGAGCGCCCAGGTAGATCGAGAAATACTCCAAACCGCCGAATTCGCCGGAGTCGCGGCCCACCAAGCCGGCCGCGGACTGAAAGGTTAGAGCGACCAAAAGAAGCGCGGCGAATGCGATCGCGTAGACCTTTCGCGTCAAACGCCGGTCTTTCCTGCGCACGCTGAGCACGTAAAGGACCACTAGGCTGATGAGGAGCGAGATCGCATCTCCGCGCGAGCCCGTGCTGAAGGCGGCCATCAGGGAAAGCCCGAACAGCGCGCAAGAACCCACCGCGATTCGGCGCTCGTGCACCGCCGAATCGACCACCGAGAAAGCCCAGACGTATCCCGAAGTGATGCAGAAGCTGTGAAGTGCTCTCAGCCAGGTCGGCGGCAGGACGTCAGCTAGCGAGCGCTTGCTGACATCGTTGTAGTAGCCTATTAGCTCGGTTAGGCCGCCCGTTGCGCCGAGCGAGGAAGCCGTTTCCTGGACATAGGCGAGCACAGACCAAATGGTGAATATGTACACGGCGCAGAGGATGGCCGTCCAGGTCGGCGTTAAGCGTATCGTCGTCCTGCGAATCGGTGGCCTATGCGTGGTCGGGGCCGACCCGGCTCGCACTCTGATTGCCCGCTTGACAAGTTCGGCCGCGGCCGCAAATGATCCGGTGCCTATGAGGACGACAAAGACAGTTTTAGGGCTGAGGCGGACCGCCCAGTAGTCTTGCATCAGCGTGAGGTCAAACGCCGCTACCAGAAACACTCCGACGAATACCACGGAGGGCGCGAGCCAGTTTCCGCGGCTCAGCAGGAAAACCACCGCGAATTCGATCAAGAGGGAGTAGAATAGAATGTCTGGCGCCATGCCGTGCCCTGCCTATCCGGCGCCCGGTCGGTATCTCGGGTCGATCCCCAACTGGCCTCTCAGGCCAGCGAGGGTGGCGTCCCAGACGAGGCGGCGGACCCGGGGATCGCGCGCGCGGCAGGCGCGCCAGAGGTTGGCCAGGACCTTGAAGACGACATATCTGCGGGAGTGGTGGCGTCGGAGCATATGGAGGAAGTTCCTATGTCCATAGAAGGATTTCCAGGTGACCTGGTTGTAATCGGCGTCTTCGACCTTGTGGTTGACGATCGCACCCGGAAGACAGACTATCTTGCCCGCCTGCGACAGTCGGATTGCGTGCTCCGTGTCGTCATGCCAAATGAATAGTCGACGGTCGATCAACCCGACCTGGGCAAGGTGGATGGCGTTCATGGCCACACCGACGTAGGAGAAGTCGTTGCATTGGAATTGGCGGCTAGAATAGGCCCGGTC
>JAIRNM010000108.1 GCA_031258055.1 Bifidobacteriaceae bacterium | reverse complement strand
GATATCCGCGCCCAACTGGTGTTGAACCCGCATGGATACTTCCGGCGTGAAACGGTGGCTGGACCCGTCCAGGTGCGAACGAAAAGTCACGCCGTCGTCGTCAACGCGGGCGAGTCGCTCGGACCCTTTAGCGATCACCTGGTCGTTGGCCAGGCCAGCGGTGTCCATGGCGAGGACTTTCTTGAAGCCTGCTCCCAAAGACAGGACCTGGAAGCCGCCCGAATCGGTGAAAGTCGGTCCCGCCCAGTTCATGAACGCACCGAGGCCGCCGACCGCTTCAACAATTTCTGGGCCGGGGCGCAGATAGAGGTGATAGGCATTGGCCAGTAGGGCTTGGGCACCGAGGGCTGCCATTTGTTCGGGAGTAGCGCCTTTGACCGCCGCCGCGGTGCCGACGGGGATGAAAGCAGGCGTGGCAATGGAACCGTGCGGGGTCGTTATGATTCCGGCCCGCCCGCCCGAATGGCGCAGCCGGGCCGTCACCTCGAACCGGAATGCCGCTTGTTTCACAGGGACGAATCTTGCCATATGAAACGGAACGCCGTGCCAGGCACCAGCCGTTCCGGGTGGGAGATTCCGTCCGGCGGGGCGACCGCATGGTCCACGGGCAATCTGCCGTCGCCAAGGCCCAATCGATTAACGCATCACGAGCGTAGCGAAAACAAGTGGCTGACCAGGAGATTTGGGTGGGCGCTGTGATGAAACTAGGTAGTTAATGGGGTAAATTTGAGGTAGGCGTATGCCTTTTCTTGTCCAAACCTTAACCGGCGCCTGGAGGTCCTGAGTGAGTTCAGAGATTCAAGAGCGGTCTGACATCGATCAGATCCCAGTGGCTGCACGGCCAGCCACTACGCCGCCCCCTAGACCACAGACATGGGTGTTGAAACTCATCATGGCCGTCACCGGCTCGGTCTTTGTGCTGTTCATACTGTTTCACCTGGCAGGCAACCTCAAGGTGTACTTGCCAGATGATCCCCAAGGCCACTTCAACGAATATGCCCACTGGTTGAGGACCCTGCTTAATCCGCTGTTGCCTGGCTCAACCTTCCTTTGGATCTTCCGCGCTACCTTGGTGGCCTGCCTTTGCCTCCATGTCTACTCCGGATTGACATTGTGGATCAGGGCGCACCGGCTGCGCGGACGCCATGCCCGCAAGGTTCATGCGACTAAACACCACTTGACTGGCCGGACCATGCTGTGGTCAGGGCTGATCATCCTCAGCTTCATTGTTTTCCACCTGCTCGACCTGACGATTGGCCGGGGAGTTGAATCGAAAGACTTCTCTACCAAGGCGGTCTACAAACTTGAGGGTGGCGAAGTGGTGACAGACGCCTACTCGAACTTGGTGCATTCTTTCCAGCGTCCGGAGGTGGCCATCTTCTATGTGGTCGTGATGGTTGTTATCGCCTTTCATCTCAGCCATGGGCTCTGGTCTGTCATCAACGACTTCGGCGGCACGGCGCCTCGGACTAGGACGGTGTTCCTCTTCTTGGCGGACCTGGTGGCGTTAATCGTGGTGATCGGCAACGCTTCAATCCCACTGGCGGTTCTGGCAGGAGGGATTTCGGTATGAGCGCGACCAGCGACAAACAAACCAAGCAGAAAGAGGCACCCGTGGCCGTAACCATCGACCAGCTGCGAGTGGTCGGCAAGCCGCTCGACGGACGTGTCCCCGATGTCCATCCGCGCGAGGCTTGGACCGACCGGAAACTCCACTACAACCTGGTCAACCCGAACAACCGGCGCAAATTCAAAGTGATCGTCGTTGGGACCGGCCTGGCCGGCGCTGGAACAGCAGCAGCGCTCGGTGAACTGGGCTACGACGTGGACGTTTTCTCCTTCCACGACCTGCCGCGGCGCGCCCACTCGATCGCCGCTCAAGGCGGTATCAACTCGCCCAGGGCACGCAAAGTCGACAATGACTCAATCGACCGTTTCGTCAAAGACACCGTCAAAGGCGGCGACTACCGGGGACGGGAAGAAGACGCCTATCGCTTGGGCGAAGAAGGCATCCGGGTAATCAACCACATGCAAGCGATCGGCGCTGCCTTCGCCCGCGAATACGGCGGCCAGTTGGCGACCCGTTCATTCGGCGGTGTGCAAGTCTCCCGGACTTACTACACCCGCGGACAGACCGGTCAGCAGCTAGAGTTGGCGGCCGCTCACGCCCTTTCGCGCCAAGTCGCGGCTGGCACCTGCAAACTGCATTCGCGCCAGGAAATGCTGGACGTGATTGTTAAGGACGGCCGCGCCCAAGGGATTGTGGTCCGCGATCTGGTTTCCGGTAAAGTCCGCGCCCAGACCGCCCATGTAGTGATTCTGTGCACGGGCGGCTACGGCAACATTTACTACAAGGCGACGCTGGCGAAGAACTCCAACGCCACCGCCATTTGGCGGGCTTACAAGCGCGGCGCCTTCTTCGCCAACCCGTGCTTCGTCCAGATTCACCCGACGGCGTTGCCGCTGATGTCGAAATGGCAGTCGAAGAAGACGCTGATGTCGGAATCGCTCCGGAACGACGGCCGCATCTGGGCGCCGCGCAAGAAGAACGACGACCGTGACCCTAACACCATCCCGGAGAACGAACGGTTCTACTTCTTGGAGGAACGCTATCCGGCCTTCGGCAACCTGGTTCCACGCGACGTCGCCTCCCGCAACATCCGCGAGCGGATCGACGCGGGCTACGGGGTGGGGCCGCTCCACAACGCCGTCTACCTGGACTTCAAGACAGGTATTGAACGGCTCGGAGTCAACGTGATCAGGGAGCGCTACTCCAACCTGTTCCACATGTATGAAGAACTGACCGGCGAGGACCCGTATAAGACGCCCATGCGGATCGCCCCGTCGGTCCACTTCACAATGGGCGGACTGTGGAGCGACTATGACCAGATGACAGCCATTCCGGGCCTGTTTGTTGGCGGCGAAGCGGGTTGGGCCTATCACGGCGCCAACCGGCTGGGCGCTAACTCCTTGTTGTCCGGCTGCGTGGACGGTTGGTTCACTCTGCCCTATTCGGTGCCGAACTACCTGGCTGGGCTCTTGGGGCAGCCGGCTTTGGACCCGAAAGACAAAGCCGTCAGCGACACCATGAAGGACGTCCAGGCCGGGCTCGACCGGCTGCTGGACAACGACGGCAGCTACGGACCCGACCACTTCCACGAGAAGCTGGGCGCCATCTTGGACCGCTACGCCTCGGTTTCCCGCAGCCCGGAAGGGCTGACCACGGCTATCGGCCTAATCCGCGAGTTGCGCGAAGAGTTCTGGCGCGATGTCAAAGTGGTGGGCGAAGGCGACCGATTGAACCACGAGCTCGAAACCGCTGGCCGCGTCGCCGACTACCTCGAATTGGCTGAGCTGCTCTGCGTCGATGCCCTCGACCGGGACGAATCAGCCGGTGCGCACTTTAGAACCGATCATGAGATTGACGGTGAGGCGGAGCGCAACGACGAGGACTGGTGCTTCTGTTCGGCCTGGCAGTATCCCGAGCCCGGCGGCAAACATATCCGTAACTTTGAGCCTCTGACCTTCAGGGCCGTTCCCCTCCAGCAAAGGAACTACAAGTGAGACTGATCCTTGAAGTCTGGCGTCAGGACGGCCCTGATGCCGAAGGAAGCTTCGAAACACACGAAATCACCGACGCGACGCCGGAAATGTCACTCCTGGAGTTGCTCGACCGGCTGAACCATCAATTGGTGGAGAACGACCAAGACCCGGTCGCCTTCGAATCCGATTGCCGGGAAGGCATTTGCGGTACCTGCGGCTTAGATGTGAACGGCGTTCCGCACGGTCCGGAGGACAACGTGCCCGCCTGCGGGCAGCACGTCCGGTCCTTCACCGACGGCCAGACGGTGCGCTTCACCCCGTTCAGGGCCCGGTCCTTCCCGGTGGTCCGCGACCTGATCGTGGACAGAACCGGTTTGGACCGGATCATTCAGGCGGGCGGCACTATCTCGGTTGACGCGGGCACCGCGCCGGACGCAGACACCCTCTTGGTGACGCACGATGACGCCGAACGGGCCCTCGACTTCGCCGCTTGCATTGGCTGTGGCGCTTGCGTTTCGGCTTGCCCGAACGGCGCCGCCTACCTTTACACCGGCGCCAAACTGGCCCACCTGGCACTCATACCGCACGGCAAGGAAGAGCGGGCCAAACGCGCCCGGTCGATGATAGCCCAGATGCAGCACGAGTTCGGCCCCTGCTCGCAGATCGGCGAGTGCGCCTTGGCCTGCCCGGCGGAGATCCCGCTGCTGGCCATTGCCGCTGTCAACCGCGAGCGTCTGCGCGCCGGTTTCAAGTGGCGCAAGCCCAACTGACGATCAAGCCGACCCGTGCCGTCCGTCCGCCGGGGCCCCTGGGGCGCAAAGGGAGACTGGTGGACAGTAATGGCGCTTGTCCGCGTTAGTGTCGACGTCGGCGGATTGGCTGGGTGAGTGGACGGCATCGGGCAACTTGGTGCGCCGGGGACAAGGACGGTGGTGAAGAACCACCGTCCGACCGTGTTGACGTGGGCAGCGCAACGCGCTGACCTAAGGAAACGCGGCAGAAGGTGCTGCCTCTGGCCTAGGACCCTGGCTTTTTCGCCAGGGGCCAAGGCTGGGCGGGCGTGAAGAGGTGGTGAAATTCGTCCCTTGGGCGGACGGAGCCCCTTCCCCGCTCACGTACCCTTTATGACGTGGCTATGCGCGTGTTCCGCTTAGGCGGCAAATGGATGGTTGGCCTGGCCGGCTTCTTAGTTGTGTCGGTGGCGTGCGGCATTCTGGCCTCGGCCTTGTTCATCCCGGTGATTGCCGCGAGTTCGGTGGCAGCGGACACCGGTACCAAAGCACTTGAGGCAGTGCCAGCCGAACTGGAAATACCGAAGCTGTCAGAGAAGTCTTACATTTACGCCGCAGACGGCACATTACTGGCCACGTTCTACGATCAAAACCGCGTGATCGTGGAGTTGAAAGACATCTCCCCGGCCATGCAGAACGCTGTTATCGCTTTGGAGGACCGCCGTTTTTGGACCCATTCTGGTGTCGATGTGCAGGGCATGGCCAGGGCTTTCATCAACAACTCAGTTGACGGCGAGGTCCAGGGGGCATCGACCCTGACGCAGCAGTTCGTGAAGAACTCGCTGATCCAGCAAGCCGCATTGGAAGGCGATCAGGCTGCCATCGCCGCGGCCACCGACCACAGCTACGGCCGCAAACTGCGCGAAGCGAAGATGGCGGTGGAGTTGGAGAAGACCGTCGGCAAAGAGAAAGTGTTGGAGGGATACCTGAACATAGCCCAGTTTGGCCCGTCCCTATATGGCGTTGAAGCGGCTGCCAACTACTATTTCGGCGTTACAGCCGCTGAGTTGACCGCTGTCCAAGCGGCCACGATCGCGGCGGTGACGCAAACGCCGAACGGATTGGACCCGGAGAACTATCCGGCGGAGAACAAACCCCGGCGGGACGCGGCCCTGGCGGCTATGCTACGTGACAAGTACATCACGCAGGCGGAATACGACGAAGCAGTCGCCACCGATGTGACTGAGTCGTTGAATATCACGCAGCCTGGTTCCAGCTGCGAAGCGGCCGATGCCGTCGTCCGGTCCGGCTTCTTCTGTGATTACGTGGTCGCGGAAATCCGCGAGTCGGCAGCTTTTGGCGAAACTCCGGAAGAGCGCAACGCTCTGCTCCAGCGCAGTGGCCTGCATATTTACACCACCATTGACCTGACTTGGCAGCAGGCGGCGATCGACGCGATCGAAGACACGGTGCCGACCGGGGACGAATCGGGAGTCGCCCAAGCCTTGACGGCGGTAGAGCCCGGGACCGGCAAGATCAAAGCGATGGCCGAGAACCGCTACTACACAATTGGCACCACTGACGACGCGACCTGGACCGCCATCAATTACAACGCGGACCTCAAATACGGCGGATCGTCTGGCTTCCAGCCTGGTTCGACCTTCAAGCCGTTTGTCTTGGCAACTTGGTTGAACGCCGGGCACGCCTTGCGTGAAACTTTCGACGGGTCGAAGACAACCTACCAACCCAATGATCCCTGGGCCGCAAAATGCCTTGAGGGGGGCCAACTGCGACTCGATAAGCCCTGGAACATCCGAGGCGGCGCCGCGAAGAACAACACAGCTCTAGCCGCCACGACCCGCTCAATGAACGCCTCGTACGCGGCCATGGAAAAGAAGCTTGATCTTTGCGACGTGCGAGATATGGCAGCCGCGCTGGGAGTAACGAGCTCCGGGGAGAAGGAGTGGGAAGTGCTGCCAGCCCAAGTGCTGGGTATTAACATCGTCTCGCCGTTGGCGATGGCGGGCGCCTACGCGACTTTCGCCTCGGGCGGCATCTATTGCCGGCCGACCGCCATTGAATCAGTCAAGGACGCGGACGGAAACGACATCGCTCTGCCGGACGACCGCTGCCAGCGGGTCCTTGATGAGGGCGTCGCCAACGCCGTGAGCTACGCTCTGAAGACTGTTGTCACCGGCGGCACTGGCACCGCCGCTCGGCTGGCGGGCGGACGTGAGGCAGCCGGTAAGACCGGTACCACCGATGATTCGTACGCCGCCTGGTTCTGCGGTTACACCAAGCAGCTAGCGGTCGCGATTTGGGCCGGTTATCCGGGCGAACAGAAGGTCCTGAAAGGCAAGATCGGTGGCCGGAACTACTGGGGCGGGGCCTTTGGCGGCCAGCTATCAGCGCCGGTCTTCAAGTCGTTCATGGATAGCGCTATGGATGGCTTGGAGAAACTGAGCTTCGACGACCCGCCGACCACGTTGCTTTATGGCAAGAGGATCCGGGTGCCGTCGGTGCTGGGAATGGACCCGAAGTCGGCCAAGAAGAAGCTCGAAGCGGAAGGGTTCAGGTTTGAGCTGAGCGACGAGACGGCCTATTCAGATCGCTACCAGGCTGGCACCATAGCGGAGCAGGACCCCTCCGGCAGCGGTTACGGCGGCGCCACGGTCACGGTCAAGCTATCGGCCGGGCCACCGCCCAGTTCCGAGCCGCCTCCAGACGAGGGTGGCGGCTGAGGTTAGGTTTCGCTCGCGGTCCTATCTAAGACGGTTTACGGCCTGGGTCATGCGGTCGATGCCGTCCACAATCGCTTCACGCATCGCGGCGGAGGGCCGGGTGACGGTGTCAGATCGCAAATCGATAACGATTTCCATGCTCTAGTTATATCGCTCGCGAGTAGGACAGCGCAGTTCGGCAAGATTACGTACACTTACGCATTGTGATCTTTCGCGATATTGCGGACTCGAGGCCCTACCCGGACCATGGGTTCGCTTCGTCGCGGCAGTGGTCGCGGATACCGCCCCGTCAAGTGCGGCTGGCGGATCTGATCACTACTAAGTCAACTTTGGACCTGGCGAGCCTGTTAGCTGAGGACTCGACTTTCTACGGCGACTTGTTCGCCCATGTGGTGTACTGGCAGGGGGCATACTATCTGGAGGATGGGTTGCACCGGGCGGTTAGGGCCGCTCTGCGCGGGCGCGCTTCACTTCATGCCCGGGTGCTCAACTTGGATGAATTAGAAGCCGCCGAGGGAGTCACCGCCGATGCCTCGTAGTAAGGCCACAGCCGAGTCGCGCCACCAACACCTGCGCTGGCGCCAGGCGACCGTCTTCAGCTTGTTGGTCGGTGCCTTGGTGGTGGCGCTGGTCGCCGCCATCGGCATGTGGACGGGGGCTTTGCAACCGTTCTCTTTCTTTCAGAAAGACTTCAAATACAAGCCATCAGCCAGTCCAGCGGCCGACCCGGTGCCCTGCCCGGTCGGGGAGGGCATGACCTATCCCCCGCCGACCGCCATAACGGTGCGCGTCCTGAACGGCACCAATAGACAGGGCTTCGCCTCGGAAACGGCCACCGCCTTGGCCGCCCACGGTTTTCCCGCCCCCGGCGCTGATAACGCGGCGCCTTACGATGGCGTGGCCAAGCTACTGGTTGGGCAAGCTGGCGTGAACAACGCGTACACCCTGTTGCGGTTCTTCCCGGATGGCACCGTGATAACGCTTGACCGCCGAGAGGACCCGGGAGTAGATGCCGTCTTGGGCGTCAAGTTTGAGTCTCTACGCGCGGCCGAGGAGCTAAGTTTCGACGAAACAGCGCTGATAGAACCGGTGGCGTCTTGCCGGAGCCCCGAAGCGATCCTGGCCGAACTAACAGTCGGCTAGGAGGCCCCGCGAAGCCCAGACGACGTTTACGGAAGGGCCGGTGGGCGCCCGGCGACCGATGCGACCCTGGACGCGTGGAACGAGGAGGCTGATCGTCGTTTTCCGCCAGAAATGCTGCTATGCGTCGGCGGTCAGAGCCTTTGGCGCCTCGGCGAAGGCGGCGCGGGCGCCGGCCCGGCGGAGCAGGCCAAGGATCGGAGCACCTAGGGCGATCAGAGCTAAAGCGCAGGTAGCGGCCCGCACGGTGTCCCAGGACAGGGTTGATGTGACCAGCGTGAAGACCAGGAAGTGCTGGAGGTTTGTGCTGACCGCGGCCGTCGGGTCAAAGCCAATCCCGCTCGCCGCCAGTCCTGACCCAGCCAGCGAAGGCCAGAACCACAGGTTCATGAAAGCGCCGAAGAGGTAGCTCGCAGCTATCCCGTAAAGCGCCAACATGGCGATCTCCGTTTTACCCCGGGGCCGTTTGGGCAGCAGACCCGCACCGGCCGCGATCCAGGATGAGCAGATCATCTGCATTCCGAGCCACGGCCCCACCCCGCCCGTCAGCAGGGCCGATGCCAGCAACGACACCCCGCCGAGGGCGAATCCGAAACCGGCGCCGAAGGCCCGGCCGCCTAGGACAAGCAGGAAGAAGACGGTTTCAACTCCGCCCAGACCGGCGCCGAGCGGGCGGACCGCCGCGATTGCCGCTGACAGGACGGCGAGCAACGCCAAGGCTTTGGCGTCCATCCCGCCTTCCATGGTTAAGGCCAACACCAGCAACATCATCAGCGGCAGTAAGAGCATCAGGAGAGCGGAGGAGCCGAAAGGATCATCCCCGCCAGCGGACCAGAACGGCCACAGGGACAGCGCCAGCGCCGCCAAGGAGGCCACGATTATGCACGATGCCGTCCCCCAGCGCAGCGGCAGCGCCCGCCTCACCGCTCACCGCCTATGCCGACGAGAGCCGCTTCGACGGTCAAGTACTCCCGAGGCGCCATTACTTTGGCGATCTGAGGGGCGTGGGCCGGGACTGAGAGTAAGAACTCCGCCGCTGGCCCTTCGCCTACGATCTGGCCTTCGGCCAGCCAAATGATCGAATCGGCGGCGAGGGCTAGGAACTCGACATCATGGGTCGCTACCAGCACCGCTTTGCCTTGGTCTGCTAACTCACGCAGAATCTGGGCCAGGCGATCTTTGGCGCTGTAATCCAGGCCACGGGTCGGCTCATCCAGGGCCACTACTTGGGTGTCGGCCGTCAGTTGGATAGCCAGCGCCAAGGCGAGGCGCTGACCTTCCGACAAATCCCGCGGGTGAGCGCCGCGCGCTATACCAGGGGCGATCCGGTCCAGCAGGGCGGCGGCCTTGGAGTTTGGCAGTTCGTGGGCCACAGAGTTGGCGTAGAACAGGTCGGTTGGCTGGGCTGGCACCAGGACCAGGGTGCCTGGCGGGGTGAGTTTGCGATCCTCGGCCAAGGCCCAAAGCAAAGAGGTCTTGCCAGCGCCGTTTCGGCCCATCAAACCGGTGATTTGGCCGCCGCGTAGTTGCAAGCTGACACCGTTGAGGGCTTGAACCGGACCGGGATGGGTGACTGATACGCCCTTGGCCTCAAGTAGGACAGGGCGGGAGGGGGCCGCGAGGACGGGCCGGTTAGGTGCGGGCGGGGAGACGGCATCGGACACCTGATCGGTGGGAGGAGGAGCGCAGGCGCGGGCGGCGCGGCGGCCCTCCCGAACGGTCAAGGGCAATGGCGTCCAGGCGAGGGCGCGGGCCAAGCGGACCAGCGGCGGGGCGACGGGGCTAGTAGCTAGCTGCGTGCGGGGCGTCCCGGCGCTGACGGAGCCGTCTCCGTCCACCCGCACTATCCGGTCGGCGAACTGGATGACACGCTCCAGGCGGTGTTCGGCCATAAGGACGGTGAGATCAAGATCATCCACCAGGCGGCTGATCGCGGCCATCACCTCTTCCGCCGCAGCCGGGTCAAGCGCGGAAGTCGGCTCGTCCAGCACAAGGATTTTAGGGTGGGCTGTTAGCGACGCTCCGATGGCGACCCGTTGCGCCTCGCCAGCTGACAGAGACAGCGGGTCACGGTCACGCAAGGGGGCTATGCCGAGCAGGTCGAGGACCTCTTCAACGCGGGCGCGCATGGTGGTGACTGGTATGCCCTGTTGTTCCATGGCGTAGGCCAGTTCATCTTCGACCCGGTCCGCAACGAAACCGGCGGCGGGGTCTTGGCCCACGTAACCAACCAGGTCAGCCAGGCGCCGGGGCGGATGTGTCTGAGTGCGCCGGCCGTCCACCCGGATTGAGCCATGGAGTGTCCCACCAGTGAAGTGGGGCACCAACCCAGCCACCGCTTTGAGCAACGTTGACTTGCCAGCGCCGGTCGGGCCAATCACCAACGCTAACTCGCCGGAGTTGAACTCTAAGTTGACGTCAGCTAAAACCAGCCGGTCGGAGCCCGGATAGCTGAAAGAGACCCCCTCGAATTGGATCATTGACGCGCTCCAGTGACAGCGAGAGGGCAGGCCGCCCCCAAGATCAGGCCCAGCACAGCGGGCCAAGGCAAGGCGGGCCAGGCCCAAGAACCCGGTTGGAGCACATCAGCGCTGGTCAAAGGAGCGGCTAGGGCCATTCCCAGAGCCACCGCGCCAGCGCCAGCGGTGATCAGCCAGTCATTCGCGTGCCAACCTGGCCGTGACAGGCGTGTGGCTTGCGAGTCGCGCCCAAGTGATCGCGCCAACCAGGCCGCGCCCGCCAAAGACAGGGCCAAGGTGGGCCAACCGAGCTTCCCGTGCCCCGCCGTCACCGCTAGAGCCCCAGCCGCCATCAGTGCGAGCACCAGCGCCGCCAACCCCGCCCGGCCGGCTCTTTGGGCGGGGCTGGTCAAACGGGCGGTGGCGCCATATCCGCGTGACTCCAGCGACGCCGCCAAATCAAGCGACCGATCCAGCGAATCCGCCAAGACCGGGAAGACAACCCGCAGCGGCGCCTGCCGCTTCGAACCGGTGGCGGGGCGCAACCGCGCCGCCCGGCGCACCCGGTTGAGGGCGAGCGCCAGCGACGGGAAGACAGTCAAGGCTACGACCACGGCGGTGCCGACCTGCCTGAGCGCTCGCGGCAGACCAGCTAACACCCGTTTCGGGCTGGCCAGCACGTTGGCTACGCCGACCGCCAAGATGAGGCAGCCGAGCCTGAGGCCGTCGCGTAGCCCCAGGTAGAGCCCATCCCAGGTGACCGGCCCAAACAGGACCACATAGTGGCCAGGCAGAGACCAAGCTGGCAGGTCGAGGGCGACCGGTCCGGCCGAGCCGCCAGCGGCGCCGAACACCACCCGGAAACCGACCCGGATGACCACCACCGTCACCGCCAGATAGACATACAGCCGCAGCGTCAAAGCCCAGGGGGTATCCTGCCGACGCAACAGCGCGACAATCAAAGCGACGGTGGCGATCAACACCAGCAGCAAAGGGTTGGTCGTTTGCGACGCGGCCGCCGCCAAGGTCAGCGCCCAGAGCCACCAGGCGCCGGGATGGACGGCGCTAGCCACGGTCCCGCCCGCGCTTGGCGGCCAACCAGGTGGCCAGGCCCGCTATCAATACCAGCAGGGCGGCGATGACCGTGCCGAGCGGTCCCGTCCGTTCACCGGCTGCGTCTGGCCACTGCTTCGGGTCCGCCGTCTTGGCCGTGGGCGATGCCGTCGTGGTATCCGCCACCGCTGGCTCCAACTCGGGCACGGGCAGGGGTGGCGGGTCACCGGCGCCGAAGGACCAGGCCACAATCGTGTCCACCGGTGTCCTTAGAGTGGCTGATCCGGTGGTCGAATAGACCCAATCGCCGCCTTCTCCGGTCCAAAGCGACCAATAGGCGCTGGCGGGCGCGCCATTGCAAGGATCCGGGAACCCGTCGATTTGGCAGACAAAGCCGATTTGTTTGGGCACGAACTCATAAGTGAACCCGGCCGCTTCGGTCGCTTTCAGGGCCGATTCGGGTTGGTCGGCCAGGCAACGAATGGCCGGGCCAGCCTCGCTGTAAGGTCCGCCCGCTACCACTACGGTCACGCCTTCACCCGCGGCGCAAGCGCCGTCGTGGGTCGAAGGCTCGGCGACGGCACCGGTTAGAGTCAAACCGGCCAGCAGACTGACCGCCACCGGAACCAGCGGCGCGGCCGCGAAACCAGCCGCAAAACCGGCCGAAGCCCCGAACAGTGCAGTGGTCACGAGATTCCGAGTAACTCCAGGTAGCTGGTGCGGCCCAGACCGAGGAGCGCTTGAGCGGTGGCGCGGAGGTC